>JAAXIW010000039.1 GCA_012270135.1 Brevundimonas sp.
TCGGCCTCTATCGTCGCCATCGATATTCTGAAGCACGATCCGTAGGCCGAGGAACTCGTCCTGTACGGTCCTCTCGTCGGCTACATGTTCTCTCCCCAACCGCTGCGGGAGGTTCTGACGCCCTCCACCTGGGCGCGGCTCGAGGCCTTTCTGGCCAGTCACGAGATTCCGGCGGACGCGTTCAGCCATTTGCGCCCGTGGGCCGCCGCCATGATGCTGGAGTTCGCGGTCATGGAGAGCGCCGGCAGCGACGAGGAACTCGGGGTCGACACCCAGCTGGAGCAGGCCATTGGGCCGGGCCAGCGCAAGGAGGCGCTCGATACGCCGGCGCTGTTGCTGGCCACGATTCAGGCGCTGGCCGCCTATGGCGACGCCGAGGCCGAAAGTCTGCTGAACGAGAGCCTCGACTGGTATGAGGAGCTCGAACATCAGCCGGACTGGAGCCTCGAAGAGGCGTGGGCGGCGGGCGACGTCGACTCCATCGGCAGCTATGTCGCGGACATGAAGGCCGAAGCCCCAATGCTCTACAAGACCCTCATGACGGACCGGAACACGGCCTGGATGGCGGCTCTCGAACGGATGATGGAGACCGAGGAGCGGGTCGTGGTCATCGTGGGGGCCGCGCACATGGCGGGGCCTGACGGTCTGCCCGAGCTGCTACGGGCGGCGGGCTACACCGTCGAAGGTCCGTGACCCACCGCATCATCCTGTTCCGCGGCATGAACACCGGCGGTGTCCGCGCACCCGTGGCCGAGCAGCGCACCATGGCCAAAGAGATGGGGCTGACGAACCCCCGAACCCTCGCGGCCAGCGGCAATCTTGTGGTCGAGAGCGGCAAGGCGACGGCGACCCTGGAAAGGGAGATCGAGGCCGCGATGGAGAGGACCTTCGGCCTGAAGGTCGCCGCCATGGTCCGCACGCCGGACCAGTGGGCGAAGCTCATCGCAGCCAATCCCTTCCCGAAGGAGGCGGCCGCCCATCCGTCGAAAGTGCTGGCTATGGTCATGAAGGCCGGGATCAAGGCCGGCGCGGTGGAGGCCTGCCGCGAACTGGCCGCCGAAGGCGAGCGGGTCGAGGCCGTCGATGGCGTCCTGTATTTCTGGTTCCCGGACGGACAGGGCCAGTCGGGCATCTTCAAGAAGGCCACGCCGCGCCTGCTTGGCATGGGCACAGGCCGCAACTGGAACACGGTGCTGAAGCTCGGCGAAATGGTCGGCCTTCCGTCCGCGTGAGCGGATCGGTATGCAGTCCGCAGACGAGGAGACCCCGATGGCCGATACCTACGACACCCTGCTCATCGAGCGCCACACCGACGGCTATGCGCTCGTGACCCTGAACCGGCCCGAGGCGCTGAACGCGCTGAACTCGGCCCTCTTCAGGGATCTGTCGGACTTCCTTGACGCGGTCGAGCATGACGACGCCGTGCGCTGCCTGATCCTGACCGGCTCGGGCGACAAGGCCTTCGCGGCCGGCGCCGACATCAAGGAGATGGCCGACCAGTCCTACGCCGACATGTACAAGGCCAATTTCTTCTCGCTGGGCCACGACCGGATCACCCGTTTCCGCAAGCCGATCATCGCCGCGGTCAACGGCTTCGCCCTGGGCGGCGGCTGCGAGCTGGCCATGCTGTGCGACTTCATCGTCGCCAGCGAAAAGGCGAAATTCGGCCAGCCCGAGATCAACCTCGGCGTCGCCCCCGGCATCGGCGGCTCGCAGCGCCTGACCCGGCTGGTCGGGAAGTCCAAGGCCATGGACATGATGCTGACCGCCCGGATGATGGACGCCGCCGAAGCCGAGCGCGCCGGCCTCGCCAGCCGTGTCGTCCCGCACGAGACCCTGCTCGACGAAGTCCGCAAGATCGCCGCCCGGATCGCCGCCCAGAGCCCGCTGGCCGTCATGGCCAACAAGGAGATGGTCAACGCCGCCCTGGAGACGACCCTGACCCAGGGCGTCCAGTTCGAACGGAGGCTGTTCCACTCCCTGTTCGCTTTCGAGGACCAGAAGGAAGGCATGGCCGCCTTCGTCGAGAAGCGGAAGCCGGCGTTCACGGGGAAATAGCCATGTTTCGCAAGGCTCTCGTCGCCTTCGGACTTCTGGCCGCCTGCACGCCCGCGGCCCAGGCGCAGATCACCCCGCGGCCCGAAGTCCTGACCGGCGCCTTCACGCCCGGTTTCATCGGCGAGGCCGATGAGAAGCGTTATCCGATCCGGACTATCCGGATCGGCGAGGTTCATATCTCGAGCGGCCGCCTAATCCTTGCCGACCCCTTCCTGATGTCCACCCGCAACCGCCCCTTGACGCTGACCGTGCCGCCGGGCCGGTATCCGGTCGATCTTGCAGTGGCCGATGCGGGCGAAAGCGGCCAGCGGGTAGCCTTGGCCCGGCTGCTGATCTCGGATGCTCCGCCTGTCCGCTGGGCGCTGGCGGTGACGGACGAACAGGATCCGACCACCCTGAGTGGCGAAGACATCTTCGGCTACGGGGTGGACGCCGGAACCGGAGCCTTCGTCGACGCGGCGGTCCCGGCCTGGCTGGCAGGCCGATATCCGCCGTCGGACGTCGACGGCTACACCGCCTTGGTCGACAGCTGGCAGGTCCGGGGCGAGGCGGCGGCCCCGGGGCTCGGCATCCCTTACGGCTTCGCCCTGGTCGAACCGCTCGGCCCCGGCGGTGCGGCCATGTTCTCGTCCGGATGGGGCGACGGCTACTATGCGTCATGGGTGGGCTACGATGCCGACGATCATCCCGTGGTCATTGTGACGGACTTCGCTGTCATCACGGCGGTGAACTTTCCGTCCGCTGCGAACTCGCGTTGACCCCCCCACCCCTTTCCGCTATAGCCGCGCGCTCTTGAGATTTCTGCGCCGTGGACGTGTGCTCCGCCGCGTTTTCCGGTCGAAGGTTTGACTGATGGCCAACAATGCCGGCGCCAAGAAAGCGATCCGCAAGATCGCGGCCCGCACCGAAGTGAACAAGGCGCGCCGCACGCGCGTCCGCACCTTCCTCCGCAAATTCCAGGAAGCCGTGACCGGCGGCGACGCCGGCGCCGCGAAGGCCGCCTTCGTGGAGGCCCAATCGGAGCTGATGCGCGCCGTCTCGAAGGGCGTCGTTCACAAGAATACGGGCTCGCGGAAAGTGTCCCGCCTGGCGGCGCAGCTTAAGAAAATGTCGGCTGCCTGACACAGGGGCCTGCGGACGGCCTTTCACAGGGCTGTCATGGTAAACTTCAGTGTTTTCAACGGCGAGGGCGCAACCGCTCCCTCGCCGTTTGCACGTCCGCCCATAACCCCCGGCGGCCGAATTCGTGCTCGCGTCTGTGGCGAAATCGGGGATTCCGCTGGCTGTGTTTGGCTTTAGCGGAGTCAAACAATTTAACTGCATTTTACGATTCGAATCAGCGTTGACGCTCTCCGCTCCCGGCGTAAGTTTGGGCCTCTAACGCACTTCCATCCCAACACGGATGAACACGGCGCGGGACCAGTTTCGCGTCGGCGTGAGATGTCAGATCGAGAGTATGACCCCAACCGGGTGGCGCCCTGCCGCACCGGACAGGAGAAGTCGTCCCCGATTCCGGCCGCTCGAAGGGCGTCAAGCGATGGTTTTTTGGCGGGTGGCTGAACATGTTGGGGGGCGCGCAAATGGCGGGGATGACCGATCCGGATCGTATCTGGACCGAGGCGGCGGGACGTCTCCGCAGCGAGATCGGCGAAGGCGCCTTCAGCTCCTATATCGCCCCCTCGGCGGTGCGGGCCGACGGCGCCGGCCAGCTGATCCTGGTCACCCCGACCGCCTATGCCCGCGACTGGGTGCGCAAGAACGCCCTGCGCCGCATGAACGAGCTGTGGCTGGGCCTCGACGGCCTGTCGCGCCGCCTCGAGGTGCGCTGCAGGGCCGAGATGGGCTCGGTCGCCCCGGCCTCGCAGGTCGCCGCCGGCCGCGCCGAGGCCCCCGCCGCCAATGTCGTGCCGATGCCGTTGGCCACCCATGGCCCGGTGGCCGACGGCGCCCGCGCCGTGCGCGCCGCCGGCCTGCAGGAGCGGCTGACCTTCGACAGCTTCGTGGAGGGCCAGGGCAACGCCTTCGCCCTCGCCATCGCCCGCCAGGCCGCGTGCTGGGCCGACGGCCACTTCAACCCCATCTTCTTCTGCGGGCCCTACGGCTACGGCAAGACCCACCTGCTCAACGCCATCGCCTGGGAGGCCCAGCGCCTGCGTCCCGACGCCAAGGTGGTCTACCTGACCGCCGAGCGCTTCCTGTCGACCTTCGTGCGCGCCATGCAGGACCGCTCGACCGCGGCCTTCAAGGAAAGCCTGCGCGGCGCCGACATGCTGCTGATCGACGACGTCCAGTTCGTCGGCGGCAAGGCCGGCACCCAGGAGGAGCTGCTCGCCACCCTGACCAGCCTGATCGAGGACGGCAAACGGATCGTCCTGTCCGCCGACCGGCCGCCGATGGCCCTGACCGAGGTCGAGCCGCGCCTGCGCAGCCATCTGGCCTCGGGCCTGACCTGCCCGGTCGAGCCGGCCGACCGCGCCCTGAAATTGGCCGTGGCGCGTAACCGGATACAGGCCCTGGCCCAGCTGGGCGTGGTTTCCGGCGAGGCCCGGCCCGAGGTGCTGGAGCACCTGGTCGACCGCACCCCCGGATCGATGCGCGAACTGGAAGGCGCGGTGAACACCCTGGCCGCCGTCGCCGGCGCCCGCCTGTCGGCCCTGACGGTCGACGAGGTCCAGACCCTGCTCGGCTCGGCCCTGCGCGGCGGGCCCGAGCGCCGCATCACCGTCGACGAGATCCAGAAGACCGTCGCCGAGCATTTCACCCTGAAACAGGCCGACCTGCTGAGCGAGCGCCGCACCCGCTCGGTCGCCCGTCCGCGCCAGATCGCCATGTGGCTGTGCAAGCAGCACACGACGCGCTCCTATCCGGACATCGGCCGCCGTTTCGGCGGGCGCGACCACACCACGGTCCTGCACGGCGTGCGCAAGATCGAGGAGCTGATGGCCCAGGACGACCAGATCGCCCGGGACGTCGAGGCCCTGACCCGCAAGCTGCGCGGCTAGGCCTCTCCGGGAAGAAAAAACGGTGTGGCGGAGTCGGCAGAGTCGGCGCCGGCCCGGGAATTTAGGTGTGTCATAGTAGGCAGGGTCGAAAGAGATCCCGAGAGATTTTAGAGCCCGGGCGAGTGCGCCAGGGCGACTCCGCGGCGCCTCGGGCGGAGCGGCGTGGGTTCGATATTTATCGAGCGGCAAATCCATGGCGCGCATTGTGCGCCCGCTTTTTGCTGAGGCGGGAAGATAGCCTCGAGAAAAGGCGATGTGTCTGGAAAGGCGGCCGATTTTCCCGCCAATCCGACTATATTTTCGCGAATAGCCAGCACAGCGTCACAGCCGCCGCGGGCCCGCGGCCGCTTTGTCCACAGACAGCAGCCGCGTCATCCCGGATGGCGAGCTCCGCGACCCCTGCCGCTTCCTTGCCCCGCGCCGCCAATCCGCTAGTGTCCAAGGCCCTCTATTCGCGGTGACGCCTTGAGTCGCCGCACCCCGGGCGAGACGACATGCAGCTGACCATCGAACGATCCGCGCTCCTCAAGGCCCTCGGGCATGTGCAGAGCGTCGTCGAGCGCAGGAACACCATTCCGATCCTGTCCAACGTCCTGCTGTCGGCGGGTCGCGACAAGCTGAGCTTCGCCGCCACCGACCTCGACATGGAGATGGTCGACGAGGCCGAGGCCCAGGTGAACGTCGAGGGCCAGATCACCGCCCCGGCCCACACCCTGTACGAGATCGTCCGCAAACTGCCCGAGGGCGCGGAGGTGTCGCTGTCCTACTCCGGCGACGACCCCCGGCTGGTGGTCCAGGCGGGCCGGTCGAAATTCAATCTGCCGGTGCTGCCGGCCGGCGACTTCCCGGTGATGTCGACCGACACCTCGGGGACGCGGTTCTCCCTGGCCAAGGAAGACCTGGCGCGGCTGATCGACAAGACCCGGTTCGCGGTCTCGACCGAAGAGACCCGCTACTATCTGAACGGCCTTTATCTGCACACCGTGGCCGAGGCGGGCATTCCGCTGCTGCGCGCCGTGGCCACCGACGGCCACCGCCTGGCCCTGGCCGAGACCCCGGCCCCCGAGGGCGCCGCCGGCGGCCCCGGCGTCATCGTACCGCGCAAGACGGTGGATCAGGTCCGCCGCCTGCTCGACGACGGCTCCGGCCCGGTCGAGGTCATGGTCAGCCCGCAGAAGATCCGCTTCGAATTCGGCCAGGCCAGCCTGACGTCCAAGGTCATCGACGGCGCCTTCCCCGACTACATGCGGGTGATCCCGAAGGGGAACGACAAACAGGCCGACATCGACAACGCCGTCTTCGCCTCGGCCGTCGACCGCGTGGCCACCATCTCGGCCGAGAAGAGCCGGTCGGTGAAACTGGCCTTCGAGCTGGACCGCGTCACCCTGACGGTGCGCAACATGGAAGCCGGGCAGGGCGTCGAGGAGGTCGAGATCGGCTATTCCGAAGAGCCCTTCGAGATCGGCTTCAACGCCCGCTACCTGCTGGACGTCGCCGGCCAGATCACCGGCGAGACCGCCCACTTCAAATTCGCCGACCCGGCCAGCCCGACCCTGGTGCTCGATCCGGGCGATCCGGGCGTCCAGTACGTGCTGATGCCGCTGAGGGTGTAGGACGTGGGGGTTCCCCCGCCCGAGGAGGCTGGCGCGGCGCTCGAAGCGGCGATCGCCGCGGCACAGAACGGCGGAAATCTTGACGACCTCGCGTCGGCGTTCATGGCGTCGCACGTTGTCGTCATGCTCGCGGAAGACCCGGGACCAGACCCTCAGACCATCTCCCCGCTGACCGTTTCGACGCCGCAGGGGTATCTCGCGCTCGTGGTCTTCACCACCGCGGGAAAATGCTCGCGCTGGTCCCACAACGCGCCTCAGTATCCCCACGCGCTTCTGGTTCGCGCCGAGTGGATCCTGAACGTGGTTGGCGACGACTACGGCGTCGCCGTGAACCCCGGCGAGGCGGTCGGCTTCAGCATGCCGCCCCACGGCGTCGCCCGGATGAAGGCCCGCGTCGGTCAGGCGGCCCAAAGCCGGTAAGAGCTCGCACCCCGGCTTGGGAAGAGACCCAATAGTGGCTAGGGGGTTGGGGCGGCGGATGCGCCCGATCCAGCCGCTCAACATCAGCCCCCGGCCAATCGCTTGATCACCACCCTCACCCTCACCGACTTCCGCTCCTATGCGAGGGCGACCCTGCCCGTCGCGGCGGGGACGGTGGTGCTGCATGGGCCGAACGGGGCGGGCAAGACCAATCTGCTGGAGGCGGTCAGCCTGTTCACGCCCGGCAAGGGGTTGCGCGGGGCGAGCGCGCCAGAGATGGGGCGGCGCGAGCCGGGCGAGGCCGGCGGCCGGGCCTGGGCCGTGGCGGCGGTGCTGACCGACGGCGACAGCGAGACGAAGCTGGGCACGGGGGTGCAGTCGCCCGGCGCGGCGCGGCGGATCGTGCGCATCGACGGCGAGACGGCCCAGCCGGGACGGCTGCTGGATCATCTGCGGCCGGTGTGGGCGACACCGGAGCAGGACCGGCTGTTCTCGGACGCGCGGGCGGCGCGGCTGAAATTCTTCGACCGGCTGGTGTTCGCGGCCGATCCCGATCACGCCGCCGCCGTCGCCGCGTATGAGAAGGCCCTGCGCGAGCGGCTGCGGCTGCTGACCGACGGGGCGGAGGGGCGACCCGCCGACCCGCTGTGGCTTGACGCGCTGGAGCTGCGGCTGGGCGAGGCCGGGGCGGCCGCCTCCCTCGCCCGCGCCGCCGCCCTCGTCACCCTGCAGGCCGCCATCGACGAGCGCGGCGACCGCCCCTTCCCGCAGGCCGACCTGGGGCTGACCGGAGAGGCCGAGGCCATGGCCGCGGCCGGGGCGGGCGCCGAGGCCATCGCCGGGGCGATCCGCGCCGGCATGGCCGCCGGCCGCGCCCGCGACGCCGCCGCCGGGCGCTCGCTGTTCGGCCCGCACCGCTCGGACCTGACCGCCCTGCACCGCGAGAAGAACCGCCCCGCCGCCGAGGGGTCG
>JAAXIW010000353.1 GCA_012270135.1 Brevundimonas sp.
ATCCGTGAAAGGCCCGGACGCAGGGCCGCCAAGCGGAGGGCGTGTGGAAAACGGCTACGCGGGACAGAGAGTCTCGTCGAAACGGTAACAACACAAGCAACCGGGCGAGGCCCGGCTGTCCCGCGCCCTCCCCGACCGCTTTTGCCGAAGCGGCGCAGAGTCATGCCCGCTTCCGCCTCCCCGAACGGGGAGGGAGAAGTCGCGCCGCCCTTTCCCAACCCCCTCCCGGGCGTCTATCTACCCCTCATGCGCCAGTCCTTCGATGAAACCACCGATCCGTCCTTCGGGGCGAAACACCTGCCCCGCGTCCGCGCCCGGATGGCCGAACAGGGCCTCGACGGCCTGCTGGTCCCGCACGAGGACGAGCACCAGAACGAATACCTCCCCGCCGCCAACGACCGGCTGGCCTGGCTCAGCGGCTTCACGGGCTCGGCCGGGGCCGGGGCGGTGCTGACCGACCGCGCCGCCGTTTTCGCCGACGGCCGCTATACGGTGCAGGTCCGCGCCCAGGTCGATCCCGCCCAGTTCGAAATCCTCTCGCTGGAGAACAACGGCCTCGCCGCCTGGCTCGAGAAGGCCCCCCGAGGCGCCGTCATCGGCTATGACCCGCGTCTGCACAGCCCCGACGCCCTGGCCTCGCTGGAACGCGCCGCGAAGAAGGCCGGCGCCGCGCTCAAGCCCGTCGAGTCCAATCCCATCGACGAGGCCTGGGGCGCCGACCGCCCCGACCAGCCGACCGCCCCGGTCGTCCCCCACGATGATCGCTACACGGGGGAGGGCAGCGCCTCCAAGCGGGCCCGCATCGGCCTCTCCATCGCCGACAAGGGCGCCGACGCCGCCATCCTGACCGCCCCGTCCTCGATCGCCTGGCTGTTCAACATCCGCGGCGGCGACGTCATCCGCACCCCGCTGCCCCTGGCCCAGGCCGTGGTCCGGGCCGACGGCACGGCCCGCCTGTTCCTCGATCCGCGCAAGGTCACCAACGAACTGCCCGGCTGGCTCGGCGACGCCGTGACGCTGGAGACGCCCGAGGCTCTTCCCGCCGCGCTCGACGCCCTCAAGGGTCAGGCGGTCCTCGTCGATCCGGGCCAGTCCTCGGCCTGGTATTTCGACCGCCTCGAGGACGCCGGCGCCACCGTGGTCCGGGGGATGGATCCCTGCACCCTGCCGCGCGCGGTCAAGAACCCGGTCGAGATCGAAGGTTCGCGTCAGGCCCACATCCGCGACGGCGCCGCCCTCAGCCGCTTCCTTCACTGGGTCGATACGACGGCGCAGGAGACCCTGCCCGACGAGCGCGAAATCGCTCTGACGCTGGAGCGCTTCCGCGAGGAGACCGGCGCGCTCAGGGACCTGTCGTTCGACACCATCGCCGGAGCCGGCCCCAACGGCGCCCTGCCGCACTACAAGCCGGTGACCCGCACCATCCGCCGGATCGAGAAGGGCAGCCTGCTGCTCGTCGACGGCGGCGGCCAGTATCTCGACGGCACCACCGACGTGACCCGCACCATGGCCGTCGGCGAACCCACCGCCGACCAGCGCCGCATGTTCACCCTCGTGCTCAAGGGCCATATCGCCATGGCCGTGGTCCGCTTCCCCGAAGGCGTGACCGGGCACCAGCTGGACGCCCTGGCCCGCCTGCCGCTGTGGATGCAGGGCTTCGATTACGACCACGGCACTGGCCACGGCGTCGGCAGCTATCTCGGCGTCCACGAGGGCCCGCAACGCATCTCCAAGGCCCCCAACAGCCAGCCGCTGCTGACCGGCATGATCCTGTCCAACGAGCCCGGCTACTACCGCGAGGGTCATTGGGGCATCCGCATCGAGACCCTGCAGGTCGTCACCCCGCCCGAGCCCGTGCCCGGCGGCGAGCGCCCCATGCATGGCTTCGAACAGCTGACCCTGGCGCCCCTGGACCGCAAGCTGATCGACGTCGCCCTGCTGACGCCGGACGAACGCGCCTACGTCGACGCCTACCACGCCGACGTCTGGAACAAGGTCGGCCCGCTGCTCGACGGGGAGGACAAGGCGTGGCTGGAGCGGGCCTGCACGCCCTTGAAATAAGGCCGGACGGCGCCCACCTCCCGAAGGCCGGCGGATGCCTCGCCGGCCTCCCCCATTTCAGGAGACGCGCTGATGAAGACGCGCACGCTGGGCCGTTCGGGCCCTGAGGTTTCGGCCATCGGCCTGGGCTGCATGGGAATGGCCGCCTTCTACGGCCGGCCGTCCGACGAGGGGCAGGCGACGGCGGTGATCCATCGCGCCCTCGATCTCGGCGTCACCTTCCTCGACACCGCCGAGATGTACGGTCCGCACACCAACGAGATCCAGCTCGGCAAGGCGCCGGCGGACCGCCGCGAGAAGGCCTTCGTCGCCACGAAATTCGGCATCGGCTACAACGCCGAGCGCACCGCCCTGACCGTCGACGGCTCGCCCGCCAATGTCCGCCGCGCCATCGAGGGCAGCCTCAGGCGCCTCGGCATGGATCACGTCGATCTCTACTACCTGCACCGGGTCGACCCGAACACGCCGATCGAGGACACGGTCGGGGCGATGGGCGAGCTGGTGAAGGAGGGCAAGGTCCGCTTCCTCGGCCTGTCCGAGGCCGCCCCCGACACCCTGCGCCGGGGCCACGCCACTCATCCGATCACCGCCCTGCAGACCGAATACTCCCTGTGGAGCCGCGAGCCGGAGGACGAACTGCTCGACCTCTGCGAAGAACTCGGCATCGGCTTCGTGCCTTACAGCCCGCTGGGCCGCGGCTTCCTCTCGGGCGAGATCCGCTCCATCGACGACCTCGCCCCCGACGATTTCCGTCGCTCCAACCCGCGCTTCACCGGCGACAATTTCCAGAAGAACCTCGACCTCGTCGAGGCGGTGAGGGCCATCGCCGCCGACAAGGGCGTCACCGCCGCCCAGCTGGCGCTCGCCTGGGTGCTGGCCCGGGGCGCCCACCTCGTCCCCATCCCCGGCACCCGCCGCATCCGCACGCTCGAGGAGAACGCCGCCGCCGTCGACCTGACCCTGACCCCGGATGACCTCGCCCGCATCGACGCCGTCTTCCCCAAGGGCGCCGCCTCCGGCCACCGCTACGCCGAGGCGGCGAGGGCGGCCCTGAACCGCTAGCCGCCGATCAGGGCCAGCCACTCGTCCTCGGTCAGCACCTGCACCCCGTGCTTGAGGGCGTCGGCCATCTTCGAGCCGGCGCCCGGGCCCGCGACCAGGTAGTCGGTCTTCTTCGACACCGAGCCCGACACCTTGGCCCCCAGGCTTTCCGCCCGCGCCTTGGCCTCGTCGCGGGTGAAGCGTTCGAGGGCGCCGGTGAAGACCACGGTCTTGCCGGCGACGGCGGTGTCGGACTTCGGCTTCTCGGCGTCCTCGATCCGGTCCAGCTCGGCCACCAGCGCATCGACCATGGCGCGGTTGTGCGGCTCGCGGAAGAACAGGGCCAGCGCCCGCGCCGCCACCGGGCCGACGCCGGACACCCCGGCGATCTGGCCCAGCCCCTCGGACGGCCCCTCGGTCCGCGCCACCTCCGCCAGCCGGACCAGACCGGCCCAGTCGTCCGCCAGCGTCGCCAGTCCGCGCCGGGCGGGCGCCGCGAGACCGGGGAAGGCGAGGGCGATCTTCTGGTCCAGCGGCGCCTCCGGCCACGGATCCTCCGCCGGCGGCGACGCCTCGGCCAGCACCGCCACCACGCGCGGAGACACCGCATGCGCCTCGTTCAGCCGTACCCAGTCCTCACTCGGCATGCCCTCCGCCGCCGCCAGACAGGCGGCCTCGAACGCCGCCCAGGTCTCGAACGCCCGAGCCAGGACGATCGAGGTCTGTTCGCCGATGTCCCGCACTCCCAGCCCGTAGATGAATCGGTCCAGGGCGATGGTCCGCCGCGCGTCGATCCCGGCCACCAGATTGCGCACGCTGGTCTCGCCGTAGCCGTCCTCGGCCCGCAGGGCGTCCAACTTCGCCGCGTCCCGGGCCAGTCGGAAGATGTCGGCCGGTTCGCTGATCCAGCCCCGCTCATGGAAGGCGATCAGCTGTTTCTCGCCCAGACCTTCGATGTCGAAGGCGCGTCGGCTGCAGAAATGCTTCAGATGTTCGATGCGCTGGAACGGGCAGGCCAGCTCGCCGGTGCAGCGCCGCACCACCGACTCCACGCCCGAGGCGTTGGTCTCCTTCACCAGCGCCGTCTTCAGGGGGCAGATGCAGAGGTGCGGAAATTCGTACGGTTCGCCGCGATCCTTCCGCGCCGCATCGACCACGCCGAGGATTTGCGGAATGACGTCGCCGGCCCGCTGCAAGGTGACCGTATCTCCGATGCGTACGTCCAGCCGCTCGATCTCGTCAGCGTTGTGCAGCGTCGCATTGCGCACCACGACCCCGCCGACGGTGACCGGGTGCAGCCTCGCCACCGGCGTGTGCGACCCCGTCCGCCCCACCTGGATATCGATCCCCTCCAGCACCGTCTGCGCCTGCTGGGCCGGAAACTTGTGGGCGATGGCCCAGCGCGGCGTGCGGGCCACGAAGCCGAGCCGCGCCTGCCAGTCCAGCCGGTCGACCTTGTAGACCACGCCGTCGATGTCATAGCCGAGCGTGGCCCGATCCGTTTGCAGCCCGTCGTACAGCGCCATCAGACCCGCCGCGTCCTCAACGCGGCGCGAGCGCTCGTTGACCGGAAAACCCCAGGAGCGCAGCGCCTGCAGCGCCTCCCACTGCGTCTCCGAGAACGGCGCCGACGTCTCGCCCCAGGCGTAGGCGAAGAAGCGCAGCGGCCGCTTGGCCGTGATCGCGGCATCCTTCTGGCGCAGCGAGCCGGCGGCGAAATTGCGGGGGTTGGCGTAGGTCCGCGTCCCGGCCGCCTCGGCCGCCGCGTTGAAGGCGTCGAAGGCGTCGTTGGGCGCATAGACCTCGCCGCGCACCTCGATGAGGTCGGGCCAGCCCTTGCCGGCCAGGCGTTCGGGAATGTCGTCGAGGGTGCGCAGGTTGGCCGTGACGTCCTCGCCTGTGCGGCCGTCGCCCCGCGTGGCGCCGCGCACCAGCACGCCATCCTCGTAGCGAAGGCTGGCCGAGAGTCCGTCGATCTTCGGCTCGGCCACGAACGCGAGGTGCTCGTCCGCCGGCAACTTCAGAAACCGCCGGATGCGCGCCTCGAAATCGGCCACCTCGCCGGCGTCGAAGGCGTTGTCCAGCGACAGCATCGGCACGCCGTGCCGAACGGGGGCGAACTGGGCCGAGATGGCCGCCCCGACCACCTGGGACGGCGAATCCGCCATCGTGAACTCCGGAAACCGGTTCTCGATCTCCACCGCCCTGCGCTTCAGCGCATCGTAGTCCGCGTCCGAAATCTCCGGCGTGTCGTGGCTGTGGTAGAGGGCGTCGTGACGCGCCAGCTCGGCGGTCAGGCGCGTGAATTCCTCCCGCGCCTGGTCCTCGGTCAGCTGATCGACGGCGGTCTCGGCCATGGGAATCGCGTTCGCTCCGGTTCTCTCGACCGACTTCTAGCACCCGCGGCGAACGCGGCGAGGGCGAGGTCGGGTTTCGGCCTCATGACACGACCTTAACCTGACGCCGTCGCGGCGGTCTGCTAGGCATCCGGCATCTCACGGAGCCCCCATGCGCCACCTTCGACTCGCCGCCCTCTCGCCGTTCGCCGCCGCCCTGCTGCTCGGCGCCTGCTCGACCGCCGAATCTCCGGTCGCTCCGGCCGCTCCCCAGCCCACGGCCATGCACGCCCAGCTGCTGCAGGACGTCCGCATTCTCGCGGCCGACGACATGCAGGGCCGCGACACCGGCGCGCCGGGCGGTGCCATGGCCCGCGCCTACATCATCGGCCGGCTCGAGGCGCTCGGCGTCGCCGCCCCGCCGATGGGCCGCGAGCAACCGTGGGAGATGCAGGGCCGCACCCGCGAGGGGCCGAAGACCTTCAACGGCGTCAATGTGCTGGGCGTCATCCCGGGAACCCGGGTCACCGACAAATACATCGTCGTGACGGCCCACTACGACCACGTCGGCGTCTCCGACGGCCAGATCTACAACGGCGCCGACGACAACGCCTCCGGCGTCGCGACCATGCTGGCCCTCGCCGCCGACCTGAAGCGCCAGGCGCCGGAGCACAGCGTCCTGATCGTGGCCCTCGACGGCGAGGAGCGCGGCCTGCTCGGCGCGCGGCATTTCGTCGAGGCGCCGCCGGTGCCGCTGTCCTCGATCTCGATGAACCTGAATTTCGACATGACCGCTCGCGCCGAGACCGATGGCAAGTTGTGGGTGACCGGAACCTATCAACACCCGACCTTCCGGCCGCTGCTGGAATCCATCCCGGCCAACGGCGCGGTCGCCCTGGCCTTCGGCAAGGACACGCCGGAGGACACCGGCAACGACAACTGGGTCAACTCGTCCGACCATGCGGCCTTTCACCGGGCGCAGGTGCCGTTCCTGTATCTCGGCGTGAACTACCATCCGGATTATCACCGCCCGTCCGACGACTTCGAGACCATCACGCCGTCGGTGTTTATCAGCGCCACCGAACTGTCGATCGCCAGTTTCCGGGCGCTCGACCGGGGGCTGGACCGCTAGCGGGTCGACAGCGGGGGTTCCGCGTGATGGGGTGCGCTCCGGAGGGACCGATGCACACCAGAATTCTCATCGGCGCTGCTTTGCTGGCGACCTTTGCACTCGCGTCGTGCGAGCGCTCGACCGAGCCAGCCGGAGCGCCGGCGGCGATCTCCGCAGCCTTCAACCACACGACCACGGCGGACATTTCCGGCTACTACATGCCGGTCGAGCCTGTCCGCATCGGCCAGTGGAGCCTCGACCACCTCTTCCTGGGCCAGGCGTCGGAGTTCGAGACCTGGGAGGGCGGTTCGCGCAGCGAGACCTTCGGCCCCGTCATGCTTCAGTTCGACGACGCCGCCAGCCCGATGGTGGCCACCGAGCTTGGCCAGGCGCATAGCGTCACCGCCCGTGTCCTGCCGACTCGCTATGACGTGACCGACACCACCGTCTCTTTCGAGGGCCGGTCGCCGGAATTGGGACGGGTCGCCTTCGACGGGCGGCTGGATCCCGACGCCCTGGCTACGGCCCGGCGCAATCTCGGCGACGACGGCGTGGTGATGACCGGAACCCTGACCGCCGGCCGTCAGACCGTGAGGGATGTCCGCCTGCGCTGGTGGATGGGCGACTGACGGGCTCAGCTGCGGTTGCGGATGTCCAGTTTCAGCCCCAGGGCGTCGGCCAGCGCCTTGCCGCGCCGTCGGGTCTGCTCGCCCAGCAGCACGTCCGCGTAGCCCTCGGACGCGGACAGGACCAGCACGCCGTCCTCGACGGCGACATGGGCGTTGACCAGCAACTGCGGTGAACGCCCCGACAGATCGCAGGCCAGGCGGATCGCGAGGCCGAGAGCCCGGGCCGCGGTCCTCTGCTCATCGGTCAGGAGCCGCGCCATCGTGTCGGACTCGGGGGTCGAGGCGCCGCCGCCGTAGCGGGCGTTGACGGTCGTGGCGAGGAAGGCGCGCTCGGCGTGGGTCTGGCCCGGGATCGGCGCGCGCAGGACCTGGTCGAAGGCCAGTTCGCTGCGGTGGTCCGGGTGCAGGCGGGCCCCCAGGTCGGCCAGCCGGCAGGCTGCGTCGGCCAGCACCCGGTCCCGGTTGCCGCCAAACGACCGGGGCAGGGCGTCGATGACAGGTTCGATCCAGCCGTAGAGGGCGCCCGGAAGCCCCGGCGAGATCCCCTGACGGGCGCCGAGGGCGGTGCAGCCGGCCAGCAGCGGGTCGGCCGCAGCCGTCTCCTCGTCGAGGGCCTCGAACAACAGGCCCTCCCGCACGCCCCAGGCTGACAGGACGATCCGCTTCAATCCGAGGCGATCAATCAGACCCTCCAGCCCCCTGGAGGCGGGCGGCAGCGTCTCGGCCGGCTTCTTCGACAGACCGGCGGTGTCGAAGGTGCTGCCCTTGCCGACCAGCACGACGGTCGGGGTCCTCCGGTTGGCCTTGCGCGGGGTGTAGTCGAGGCTGACCAGGCGCGGCGGGGTCGCGGAACCCTGTCC
>JAAXIW010000358.1:0-5566 GCA_012270135.1 Brevundimonas sp.
GGTGAAGGCCTGGCCGAAGTGCTGATCGGCGCGGAGTTGCGGGGCCCGGCGGCCCGCGGCACGCCGTGGCTCGCCCGGTCGGCCCTGCTCTATGGCCTCACCGCCTACTATTTCGGCCAGGCCTTCACCCTCGGCAAAAAGACCAAACATCTGCTGGTCGCCATGGCCGTTCCGGCGGGCATGAACGTGGTGCTGAACCTGATCCTCGTGCCGCGCTTCGGTCTGATCGGCGCGGCGTGGGCGACGGCGGCGAGCTTCGCGCTCGGTTTGGTGGCGACCCAATTGATCGGCCGCCGGGTGATGCCGCTGCCGATCCCGTGGGACTGTCTGATCCGGTGCGGCGTCGCGACGGGCGCCATGGCGCTGGTCGTGTGGCGTCTGCCGGCCATCGGCGGGATCGCCGAGCTGGCGCTGGACGCCGGCGTCGGCGGGATCGTCTACGCCGCCATTGCCCTGACCTTGAACGCGGCGGGCGTGCGCGACGTGGCGATGCGGCTGTTGGTTCAGGCGCGAGACCGGAGGGCGACGGCATGACGGCGACGCGGGCGAAGGTCACCGACAACGCTGCATGGAAGGGCGCGAAGCCGGCCCTGTCGGTGCTGACGCCGTTCCTGAGGGACGATCCGGACGAGTTGCTGGCCCTGCTGGACGAGGAGGCCGCGTCGGTCGACGGCGCCGTGGAGGTCATCGTGCTGGACGACGGCACGCGCGATCCCGACCTGACGGCGCGCCTGACAGCCCGGATCAACGCCATGGCCCTGCCCGCGCGGCTGATCACCCTGCCGGCCAACGAGGGCCGCTCGGCCGGGCGCAACCGGCTGGCGGCGGCGGCGCGGGGCGGCAGCCTGCTGTTTCTTGACAGCGACATGCGGCCCGACCATCGCCGGTTCCTGCGCGACTGGGCGGACCTGGTGGCGCGCGAGGATCCGGCCGTGGCCTTCGGCGGGTTCTCGTTGCTGCAGGCCCCGACCGACGCCCGCTTCGCCGTGCACCGGGCCATGGCGGAGAAGTCGGAGTGCGTGCCCTACACCGAGCGAGCGCGGCAGCCGGAAAAGTACGTGTACACCTCCAACCTGCTGGTGCGGCGGGACGTTTTCGAATCCGAGGCGTTCGACCCCGGCTTCACCGGCTGGGGCTGGGAGGATGTGGAGTGGGCCATGCGGGTGTCGCAGCGGTTCCGGGTCGTGCATCTGGACAACGCCGCCACCCATATGGGGCTGGACACCGTGGCGTCGCTCGCCGGGAAATACGAGCAGTCGGCCCCGAATTTCGCGCGCATGGCCAACCGGCATCCTGAGATCGTGACGGCCTATCCAAGCTACAAAGCTGCGAAACTGCTCAAACGGCTGCCCGGTCTGCCGTGGCTGCGGAGCCGGATGCGGGGCGCCGCAGAGGCCACCTGGTTGCCGGTGGCGGCGCGGGCCTTCTCGCTGCGCCTCTATCGCGCCGCCCTCTATGCGGAGGCGGTGTGATGGGCGACGTCGCGATCATCGTCCCGACCCTGCGCCGGCGGGAGAGCCTCGAGCGAGCGCTGCGTTCGCTGTTCGCCCTGACCGGCGTCGCGGACCGGGTGTCAGAGATCGTGGTCGTGGACAACGATCCCGCGGGTTCGGCCGAAGCTGGGGTCAACGCGCTGAGGTCCGTGGCGCCCTGGCCCTTGGTCTATGTGCACGCGCCGCGGCCGGGGGTCGCCACGGCGCGCAACACCGGGCTCGCCGCCACCCGGGCGCCGCTCATCGCTTTTCTGGACGACGACGAAGCGGCCTCACCGGGCTGGCTGGCGGCTCTCCTGAAGGCGCAGGACGCCACCGGAGCCGACGCCGTGTTCGGGCCGATCACCGGCCGGGCGCCGGAGGCTGAAACCTGGTTGAAGCCCTATCTGGAGCGGTTTTTCGGTCGGGCGGGTCCCGAGACCACCAGACTGATCGAGGCGCCCTACGGTTGCGGCAATTCGTTGATGGTGCGGGCGACCGCCCTTCCCGGCCCGGCGCCGTTCGACGCGGCGACCGATCAGGCGGGCGGCGAGGATGACGCCCTGTTCGCGGCTCTGAACGCCCGCGGCGGCCGGTTTGGCTGGGCCGCCGACGCCCGGGTCGAGGAGTTCGCGCCGCCCCACCGCGCGACGCTGAGATACGCCCTCGCCCGCGCTTTCGCCTATGGCCAGGGGCCGAGCCAGACGGCGGCGGCGGCCCGGGACTGGCCCGCTGTGCTGCGCTGGATGGTCATCGGCGCGGGACAGGCGGTGGTCTGGGGCGCCGGCGCGGCGGCGCTGACCCTGATCCGTAGCCCGAAACGCGCAGAACTGTATGACCGGACCGCGCGCGGGGTAGGAAAGCTGTTGTGGATGAAGGGTTTCGAGCCTCACTTCTACGGCGCACGCGAGGTCGAACGGCTGGACGCCGCTCGGGCTTAACCCGTCAGCCGCCGCAGGAAGGCCGGCGGCTCATACGTCGAGCGGTTGACCACGACGCCGGCGATCTTGCCGCCCGCCGCCTCGATCTCTACGCGCAGGATCAGCGGATCTCCCGCCTCGGTGCTTTCGGCGGCGACCACCAGGACGGTGGCGTCGACGAACGGCGCGAGGGTGATGGACATGGAATTGCGGTCGGCGGCCGGGCTGTCGATCACCACCGTGTCGGCATGTTTGCGCAGGGCGTCCCAGTAGCGGGCGTCGGCGACCGGCTCGGCCCTCTGGCCGGAGCGGAGGTGTTCGGCGGCGAATCGGGTCACCCACAGCCGCCCGCCGAGGCAGGGCCGCGCCGTCATCAGACGCGCCGGATGGACCGGCTTGCCGGTGCGGTCGACGAGTCGCGGCGTGACCGCGAAGAAGATGGAGCCGTCAGGCGTCGCGATCGCCGCCTTGCCGAGGATCCCGAACCGGTCGGGCTCGGACGCGACGGCCTCGAGCTGGCCCTGCTGCGCCAGATCAGCGTCGATCAGCCAGACCGGGCGGCGGGCGCGGACGGCGGCGAGGCGGGCGTATTCGCGGGCGACGGTCGAAACGCCCTCGCCGGAATTGGCCGCAGCGATCTGAATCACGCGTCCGCGATGGCCCGGCGCCGGCCCCAGCGCCGCCCAGAGAGCGGCCATTTCGGATGTCAGGTCGACCATCGAATCGCTACGCGCCCGGCTACAGGCCCCTACGCTACCATGACGGGCGCGGGGGCGCGCATCACCGCGCCTTCATCGGCGCGACCGCGAGCACCGGCATCTCCAGCGTCCGCCCGGTTGAGGCGGGGGTGGTGTAGCCGCGCCGGGTGAACACCCGCAGCAGGCCCACACAGAGGGCGGTGAAGGCGGCGAACAGGAAGACCACCGCCAGCAACGGCGCCTTCAGGCTAGACCCCCGCGTCGGGGCCTCGGCCCGCTCGATGACGGTGACGTTGTCGGCGCCCGCGGCGACCAGGGCGCTGTCGGCGCGGGCCTGGGCCTCGCGCTGCTGGAATTCACGGATGCTGGCGGTCAGCACCTCGCGGTTGCCGGCGAGGTTTGCGTTGGTCGATTCCAGCCGGTTCAGCTCGGCGAGGCGGGAGCGCAGCAGGGCCAGCTGGCTTTCGGCCACGGCCAACCGCGCGGCGAGGCCGGCTCGGTCGGCGGCTGCGGTGATGCGCTCTGTCTCGATCGCGGTGAAGATGGTGCTGGGGCCGGTGCGGACCTCCTTGGCGCCGACGGTCGTGCCGGAGGCGACATAGGCCTGCAGGTCGGCGATCTGCTGTTCGATGTCCTTTACCGGCTGGGCGTCGGGCGTATAGCGCGACAGCAAGGCCTCGCGCTGGGTGCGCAATTCGAGAATCTGGTTCTGGGCCGAGACATTGAGATCCTGCTGCAGCACGACTTCGGCGGGCTGCTGCGCCAGCTGGGCCTCAAGGGTGTTGAGCCGCTGGGTGGCCTGATTGAGCTGGGCCCGAAGCGACAGGGCCTCGGCCTGGGTCGTCTGATAGTTGGCCGCCAGCGACGCCTTGAAGGTGGCGAAGTCGCCGATGTCGTTCGAGTTCATGAAGGCGTTGTAGGCCGCGTCGGCCCGGGCCAGCTCGTCCTCGAACGCCTCGCGCTGGGCGGCGATGGCGGGGGTGGCGCGATCGCGGAAGACCGAGCGGCGCTGCACCAGATACTGGTCGATGAGGCCGTTGAGGATGGTGGCGGCGCGCACCGGGTCGTCCGCCGCATAGGAGGCCGAGATGATGGCGCTGCCCGGGGTCGTCCCGACGCCGAGGCCGGAATCGAGCGCCTTCAGCGCAGCGGCCTTCTTCTCGGCGGGCGTACCCTTCGCACGCGGGCCGAGAATGGCGTCGGCGCCGAGCGCGTCGACCGTCTTCTGCTTCACCGCGAGGCTGCCGAGGATCGCGGCCTCTGACTGGGCCACGGCGTCGGCTTCGAGCGGCTGGCCGCCCCGGTCGGCGGCGCCGACCCTCGGCTGATAGACGTATTCCTGGCCGACGCCGGCATAGACGCTGGCGCTGGCGGTGTAGGACTTCTTCAGGGTCAGGACCGCCGCCGTGCCGATCGCGAAGACCAGCAGGAAAACGACGACCATCAGCAGAAGTTCGCGGAACAGCAGGCCGACGACGTCGAAGAAGCCGTAGCGCGGGCGGACTGTCGTGTAGGCCGTCGTGCGCATGCGGGCGGACTGATTCCATCTACGAGACTGAACGGGACAAGCCTTGGGCCAGCGGCGTTAACCCATGGTTACCCATAAGCGGCGACCTTGCCTCTCAGACGCCGCTTCCCGGGAATCGAACCGCCATGTCCATCGACCGTCGCCTGCTGCTTCTGGGCCTCGCCGGCGGGGCGCTGGTCAGCGGCTGCGGCGGGGGCGAGTACGGCTCGCGCATGCCGACGCCGATGGCCGCCGGCGGCGACCGCGTTCAACAGGTGGGACGGTCCTCCTTTCCCGAGATCGGTTTCGCCGACTGGAGCGAGAACGAGCCGGAGTATGTCCTCTATCCGGGAGACGAGATCGAGCTCGCCACGCCGACCGCACCCGAACTGACCCGCACCCAGAGGATCGGTCCCGACGGCCGCATCTCGCTGCCGCTGGTCGGCCAGATCATGGCCGCCGACCGGACCATCGCGGAGGTCGAGGCCGATGCGTCCGACGCCTTCGCCAGCCAGCTGCGCCGTCCGGTGGTCGAAATCACGCTGAAGACGGCCGGCCCGATCCGGGTCTGGGTCGGCGGCGAGGTGCGCACGCCGGGCATGATCGAGATGAACGGCGACCTGGACGCCTATCAGGCCGTGATCCAGGCCGGTGACTTCCTGCCGACGGCGCGCCAGCACGAGGTGGCCCTGATCCGGCGCGGTCCGGGCGGGGTGCGCATGATGCGGGCGGTCGATTTGCGGCCCCGTCGGGGCGAAGTGGTGGCTCTGAGGCGAGGCGACATTATCTTCGTGCCGCGCTCGAACCTCGGCGAGGTGGCGAATTTCGTCAGCCTGTTCCGCAACGCCCTGCCGATCGGCTTCAGCTACGCCATCGGCGGACAGTACCAGCAGTTCTAGGCGGCGAGCGTGGCCGAGCCGGCGTCGATCCCGCGGCCTTCTATCCCCAGCAGAGCGTCTCGAAACTTTG
>JAAXIW010000358.1:5576-8021 GCA_012270135.1 Brevundimonas sp.
GAGTTGGGTATCGCCGGCCTGCCTTGGTGAGGATCAGAAGCCGCGTGCGCCTTTATCAGGCGGCGAGCTTGACCACGCCGGCGTCGATCCAGCGGCGGGCCGCCTTCTGGGCCTCGCAGATCTCGTCCTGCTCCATCTCGGCGCTCATCTCGCGGCGATAGACGCGCGCTTCGACGCTGCCCTTCAGGGCGGCCAGGTTGAAGATCATGTGGGCCGAGACGCGGTCCATGGGGCAACCGCCCTGGCCGCTCGAATACATCATCCCCAGCCGGAACAGGTCGTCGCCGCTCATGTCGGCCGTCGGCAGGGGCAGGCCCTGCTCTTCGCTGGTCGTGGGCGCGGTTTCTTGCGCGATCATCACCGTATCCTCCGAACCGGAGCCCTTCTGGCCCCGCCCTCTGACACGAATGAAAGACCGGTGGTTTGAAGTTAAAGTTAACAGAAGCGGGGCGCGAGACTGCTTTCAGCCCAATCGGCGGCGAATAGTGCGAGCTGTAAAGACGTCTGAACTCTCTTCGCAATCTCTGATTCACGAGCGCTAACGAAGAGTCACCGAGACGTTTGCGGAAGGTTACCGCGCGCGCTGACCGAACAGCACCTTGCGGGCGTTTTCCGCGGCCTTGCCTGAGGCGGCGAGGTTGCGGCGGAGGTCATCGCCCAAGGCGCGGCCCGCCTTCACGGCAGGGCGCTCACCGACGCGGGTCATCCATGCCTTGAGGCCGGGGAAGTCGGCGAGCGTCTGCCCCTGCAGTTCAGGCAGGATCCACGGCCAGATGGCCATGTCGGCGATGGAATAGTCGCCCGCGACGAAGTCCCGGTCCGCCAGCCGGCGATCCAGAACGCCATAGAGGCGGTGCGTCTCGTCAGTGTATCGGCGGACGCCGTAGGCGATCTGGCGTTGGTCCCGGATCATGGCGGGGGCGTACTGGCGGAAGTGATGCGTCTGCCCCGCCATCGGCCCCAGGCCGCCGACCTGCCAGAACAGCCACTGATCGACCTCGGCCTTGCCGCGCGGGTCCTGCGGATAGAAGCGGCCGGACTTCTGGCCTAGGTACTGGAGGATGGCGCCGGACTCGAAGATCGGCAGGGGTTCCCCGTCGGGACCGTCCGGATCGACGATGGCCGGCATTCGCGCATTGGGACTGATGGCGAGGAAGGCCGGATCGAACTGCTCGCCGACGCCGATGTTCACCGGCTTCATCTCGTAGGGCAGTCCCATCTCCTCGAGGGCGATGGAGATCTTCCAGCCGTTCGGCGTGGGCCAGTACCAAAGTTCGATCGGTCGGGTCACGCCGCCCTCCTGCTTCCTGCGACGCCGGACGTGGGCAGAGAGCGTTCCCGGCGCAATGCCCGGCCGAACCTGACAAGTGTGTTCAGGCGCAGTTCATGCGGGGCGCGAAAGGCTGGAGATATGATTAACGGGCCGGTTCAGCCTTTCCGTCCCGACAGTGGAGGGAGAGTATGATGAAGCGATTCACCAGGGCTGCGATCATGGGCCTCGCCCTGGCCACCACCGCCGCGCCGATGGTCGCCGAGGCCCAGAGCCGCCGCGACCGCCAGGAACGCCGCGATGATCGCCGCGATTATCGTCAGGATCGGCGCGAAGATCGCCGGGAATATCGCCAGGAACGCCGCGAAGACCGTCGCGACTGGCGCAGGGGCGAATACGACAGCCGCCGTGAATACCGTCAGGACCGGCGTGAGGATCGCCGGGCCTTCCGCCGCGAACGCCGCGACGACCGGCGCGACTATCGCAACGACCGGCGCTGGGACCGAAACAACCGCGACTGGTGGCGCGGGCGCAGCGACTTCCGCGACTATCGCGGCGCGCGCACGGGTTACTGGTATGCCCCGAGCTACGGCTACTACCGCGTCGAGCCGCGCTACTACGGCTACCGCTGGCAGCGGGGCAGCTATCTGCCGCGGTCGTACCGGAGCTATTATGTGCGCGACCCCTATGTCTACGGCCTGCGGTCGGCGCCGCGCGGCTACCGCTACGTCCACGCCGGCAATGACATCGTCATGATCGCCATCGCCACGGGCCTGATCGCCAGCGTCCTGCACGACGTGTTCTAGGATCCGGCCACCCGGCTGACAGCAAACGCCCCGCCGGTCATCCGGCGGGGCGTTTTCATGACCGATCCTCGATGCCGACGGCCGCTCGTTCAGTGACGGTTCATCCAGGAAGCGCGACGCTTGCCCCAAGCCGTCTGACAGGGGCGTGCAGGAAAGAAACGAGAATGAAACGCTCATTGATGGTCGCCGCCTCGATCGCGGCCTTCGTTGTCCCGGCCGCCGCGCCGCTCACCGCTTTGGCGCAGGACAGGGGATCGGAGCGCGCGGAGGCGCGCGAACAACGGCGAGAGGCACGCGCAGAACGCAAGGCAGACTCCTCGCCCCCGCCGGCCCCGTCCCAGCCCCGGGCGGAGAGACCCTCTCGTCCGG
>JAAXIW010000098.1 GCA_012270135.1 Brevundimonas sp.
CGTTGAACAGGGTGGACTTGCCGACGTTGGGCAGGCCGACGATCGCGACTTTCAGAGCCATGAGGGCTGGGTGTTCCTTGGTGAGCGCGAGCCTTTAGCGGGTCGCGGCCGGTTTGTCAGTCAGACGACGCGTCAATGTTCGGCGTGACCTGCATCGGTAAGGGCGGGTTGATCAACAGTCGCAGTGATCTCGGCGGGCGGAGCCGACGCGAAGGTCACAACCAGCGGCACGGTATCGCCCGTACTGAGCGGCTCGGTGACCGAAAGCAGCATGATGTGGTTGCCGCCCGGCTTCAATTCGACCTTCTGGCCAGCGGGGAGGGGCATCCCCTCCTTGAGCTCGCGCATCATCATCATGTTGCTCTCCATCCGGCTCTCGTGGATCTCGATCCGGCCGGCGACGGGACTCGCCACGCTGACGAGGCGATCATCCTGGGGGGCGGTCAGGGTCAGGTAGCAACCGGTGGCCTGGCGGCCGACAGGCGTCGGACGGCACACGGCGTCGGCAATCTGGACGGCCGAGGCGTCGGCGCCGCGTCCCGCCGGCTGACCTTGGTTGCAGGCGGCAAGGGCGAGCGAGAAGAACACGAAGGGGAGGGCGCGGGACATCTGGGCAACCTTCTGAAGGTGGGGCGGTCTATCGGGTGGCGCCCGCCCGGGCAAGGCGGCGGCCGGTCGCGGCCTAACCGTCTCCCCGCGCGGCGTGCTGCGCCGCCTGGCGAGGGCTGAATTTGGGCGCCGGCGCCAGTCGCATGACCTCAGCCTGATACCGCTCATCGTCTCCGGCCAAGGCGAAGGGAAGGGCGTCGGCGACGGCGTTCAGCAGCGCCTCCAGCCAAGGCAGATCGGCCTTGTGGAAGTCGCTGAGGACGTGGCCGTGAACCAGTTGGGGCTCGCCGGGATGGCCGACGCCCATGCGCCCG
This sequence comes from Brevundimonas sp., assembly GCA_012270135.1. Taxonomy (GTDB): domain Bacteria; phylum Pseudomonadota; class Alphaproteobacteria; order Caulobacterales; family Caulobacteraceae; genus Brevundimonas. The sequence goes on from JAAXIW010000098.1 coordinate 924, forward strand.
CGGCGGAAGTCTGGTCCCAATTGACTGATCAATGACCGGACGCCGTTCTGGCCGGCCGCCCCGCCGCCTGCCTTCATGCGGAATCGTCCCGGGGCCAGATCGATCTCGTCGTGGAAGACAATCACCTCGGATGGCTTGATCTTGTAGAAGCGCGCCGCCTCGGCCACCGCGCGGCCGCTCTCGTTCATGAAGGTCTGCGGCTTCATAAGAAGCACGCGCTGGCGGCCCGAGGCCGTATCGACCTCGCCTTCGCGAATGACCGATTGGAATTTGGCCCGCTCGGGCCCGAACGACCACCGGCGCGCGATCTCGTCCGCGGCCATGAAGCCGATGTTGTGGCGGTTGCCCTGGTATTTCGGGCCCGGGTTTCCGAGGCCGGCGATGATGATCATGGCGGGTTCCGGAAAAGGAAACGGCCCCGTCCGTCGCCGGATGGGGCCGCTCCAGTAGCAGTTTGTCGCGGAAGGATCAGCCCTCGGTCGACTCTTCGGCCTCGTCGGCGGCCTGTTCCGTGGCCGGAACCTCGGCGGCGTCGACTTCGGCTTCGGCGGCAGCCTCAGCGTCAGCGGCTTCGTCGGCGGCGGCGGAGATGGCCGCGGAAGAGGTCTTGATCGAGGCGATCACGAAGTCCCGGTCGGTGATGGTCGGCTCGACGTCCTTCGTGCCCTTCAGGTCGGTCCAGCGGATGGTGTCGCCAAGCTTGTGGCCGGCCAGGTCGACGATCAGGTCTTCCGGAATGTGGTCGGCGCGGACCTTCACTTCGACCGCGTGACGGACGATCTCCAGCGAACCGCCCTGACGGAAGGCTTCGCACTGGTCCTGGTTGATGAAGTGGACCGGGATTTCAATCTTGATGGTCTGCTTCTCGTCGACGCGCATCAGGTCGAAATGCATCGGGCGGTCCGACACCGGGTCGAACTGTACGTCACGGGCGATGACCGGCTGGGTTTCCTTGCCGTACTTCAGAGTCACCAAGTGGCCCAGGAGCTTGCCGGTGTAGAGCGACTTGCGGAAGTCCTTCTCGTTCACGGCGATGGCGACGGGGGCCTTGTCGCCGCCGTACAGGACGCCGGGAACCATGCCCGCACGACGCGCGGCTCGGGCGCCGCCGGTGCCGACGCCGTCACGGACGTCCACGTTCAGAATGATCTCGGCCATCTGGCTCGCCTCAACAACAGAAACGCCGCGCTGACTGATCGCCCGCGCGGCGGGGTCCTCGAACCCTCGAATTCAAGAGCGCGGGCTATTACACGCAGACGCCCGGGGACGCAACCGTCTGGACGCCCGGATTACGCTGACGCTCAGCCCTCTCCGTTCAGCGCCGCCGTCGCCGAGGCCGAAGCCGCCGCGGCCCCGGCCGCCACCGGCGTCTGGGTCGATGGCTCGGAGCCGGCCACCACTGTCGCGGGGGCGGCCACTGGCGCGGGCTTGATGCTCTGCGCTGTGCAGGTAGCCAGGTCGCGCGCGACATGGCGACCAATGCAGAACATGTCTTCGTAGCTGGGGCGCGACGCGGCCAGGCACTGGAACAGCATCAGCTTGGACATGTTCAGACAGAACTCGCTGTTCTGTTCGACGGTCAGGGCCTCCGTGTTGGCCCGGGAGTCGTCGCCTGCAGCGCCCAGGGCGGCCAAGGCGGCCAGGGCGAGCGAACGCACCACGGCCGGCGTATAGGGAGGACCCGCGCGGGCCGGCGTGACCTCGAGTCCGGAGCCGGTGTTGGCGGCGGCGAATAGCCGCGTCGAATCGTCAGCCGAGGGCAGCATCTGGACAGCCGACAGAGCCTTGGCCCCTTGCAGCCGGGCATCCCGATCCGCGATATTGACGACCGCCCAGCGACGACGGGGATCGGACCGGCCCTGAATGGTGTAGGCGTCTTCCTCAACGGCGTCGGCGATGGCCAGCATGGCGGCCGAATCCCGCCCGATGGCCTCGAGGATGAGGCCCGCTGCGGCGTCAGCGCCGGGCAGGGTAGCCGCATAGGCCGGATCCGCGATAATGCGCGCGACCATCTCCTGCCGGATGGCCGGATCCACCGCATAGGTCCGTACGCCCTCGACGAACTCGGGCGACTGGAGCGCGAGGATGGAACCATAGGCGATCATGCCGCGGGAGATTTGCGCGGGCTCATACGACGCGCCCTTCCGGATCGCCGCCTGGATGGATTCGGCGCTCTGGAACCCGGCCTCGATCGTGCTGACGTCGCGCATGAAGGCGACATAGATGGAGGCGGCCTGCGCCACCCCTTCGTTCAGGCTGACGGCCGGCGGCGGCGGCGGCGGCGGGGGAGCGGGTTCCGGTTCAGGTTCCGGCGTGGCGCACGCCGCCAGTACTGTCATCGCAGCGATGGCGGCCAGCGACAGGCCGCGGCGAATACGAGCCTCAAGCATACGAAATCCCCACCCTTGACGCGCGGCGCCGCCTCGTGGCGCCGGAACTTCGGAACCGCTTATAACGCGGCTAAAACCGTTCCACGAGCGTTAATGCCAGCTTGGCCGGACGGCGGGCGCCGGGGATGATCGATTATTCAGGCGTGGAGCGCTCCGGCTGGGCGTTCAATCTTTCCGTTATCGAGGGAACGGGACGTGGAGCTGGCGCGGTGGAAGGTTCCGGCGCAGCCGGGACGGGAATGGGCGTGATGATGATCGGCTCGGGGGCGCGGGGCGCAGGACCGGTCGGGGTGACGTCCGACACGGTGACGATCGGGGCCGGCATCGCCGCACCTCTCGAGCAGGTCGCCAGGTCACGCACCACATGGCGACCGAGGCAGAACATGTCTTCGTAGTTCGGTCGCGAGGCCGCCAGGCACTGGAAGAGATTCAGCTTGGACATGCCGAGGCATCCCTGGCTGACCCGGTCGAATTGCAGGGCGTCGGTATTGGCCCGGGCGTTTTCTCCTCCAGAACCAAGGGCGGCCAGCGCGGCGAGCGCGAGTGCGTTCACCACCGCGGGAGGATAGGGAGGCTTGCGAGGTCCACCGCTGACGGCGAGCGCTCCTCCGCCGCTGTGGGCGGCCGCGAACAGGCGGGACGCCTCCTCTGCCGGAGGAAGCATGGAACGGCCCGAGCTAGCCTTGGCGGCTTCGAGCCGCCCTTCCCGGTCTCTCACCTCGGAGATCGCCCAGGAGCGCCGGGGATCGTATCGCGCCTGGATCGCGTAGGCGTCGTTCTCGATCGAGTCAGCGGCGCGAGCCAAGGCGTTGATATCGTCCGCCAGGGTCGACATGACGAGGCCAGCGGCCGCATCCGCGCCGGGGAGTGTCGCAGCGTAGGCAGGGTCCGCCACGATATCGGCGACCAGCCTTGCACGTGTGGCCCGGTCAACCGCCACCGATCGGACTCCGGCGACGAACTCAGGAGATTGCAGGGCTAGGATCGAGCCGTAGGCCACCAGCCCTCGTGAAATCTGACCTGGGTCATAGGCCGAGCCACGGCGCAATGCGTCCTGGATTTGAGCCGGGTCGGTGAACCCGCCTTCGAGCGCGGCCATGTCGCGGGTGAAGGCCACGTACACCGCCGCCGCCTCGGCGACGCTTTGGTTGAGGGCAATGGGCGGCGGTGTTCGCGCGGCGATCTCCGCGGCCAGGCGGGCGGCCTCGATCTCCGCCTGCGTGGGGGCGTCGGAGGCGCAACTTGCCAGCAAGGCGGCGGCGGCGAGGGCGGCGACGAACAAGCCGCCGCGCAGATTGTCGGGGCGCATCAGGACTCCTCGGATTACCGGCGTCCAGCAACGCCTAACCTGACGGCGCAAATGGGGCAGTCGCCAGTCGGGTTCCGAGATTCTAGTCGAACAGCTTGGAGACGGATTCCTCGTTGGCGATGCGCCGGATGGCCTCGCCGATCAGGGGAGCCACTGAAACAGTGCGGATTTTCGCGCATGTCAGAACCTCATGGGGCTGTTCGATGGAGTCGGTTATGACCAACTCCTTCAGGGGCCCGTCGGACACCCGCTGTACGGCGGGACCGGACAGGACGCCGTGGCTGATGTAGGCCGAAACCTCGGTCGCGCCCTTGTCGATCAGCGCCTGGGCCGCGTTCACCAGGGTGCCGCCGGAATCGACGATGTCGTCGAACAGGATGCAGCGTCGTCCCTCGACGTCGCCGATGATGTTCATGACCTCGCTCTCGCCGGCTTTCGGCCGGCGCTTGTCGACGATGGCCAGGTCGGCGTCCAGTCGCTTGGCCAGCGACCTGGCCCGGACCACCCCGCCAACGTCCGGAGAGACGATCATCAGGTCGTCACCCTTGCGGTAGTGCTCCTTGATGTCCTGGGCGAGCACCGGAGTGGCGACCAGGTTGTCGGTGGGGATGTCGAAGAAACCCTGGATCTGGCCCGCGTGCAGATCCATCGTCAGCACCCGGTGCGCGCCGGCCCGGGTGATCATATTGGCCACAAGTTTGGCCGAGATCGGGGTGCGTCCCCCGGTCTTACGGTCCTGCCGGGCATAGCCGAAATAGGGCATCACCGCCGTGATCCGCTTGGCCGACGCTCGCACCAGGGCGTCGGTCATGATCAGCAGTTCCATCAGGTTGTCGTTGGCCGGGTAGCTCGTGGACTGGACGATGAAGACGTCCTCGCCGCGGACGTTCTCCTCGATGACCGCGAAGACCTCGTTATCGGCGAATCGTTTCACCTGGGCCTTGGTCAGGGGCATGTCGAGGTGGGCGGCGATGGCTTGCGACAGCGTCCGGTTTGAATTGCCAGAGAGCAGCTTCATGTCCGGTCATCCTTTCGCCGTCATCGCCCGGCTGAAAATACGGTCGCCGCGCTGGCGCGCTTCATATCAGGGGACGGCTCAGCCACAAGCGCCGAGAGTCTTTTTGACTGACTTCTTCCCGCATTGGCGTGGCGTTGTCGGCTGGTGTAGAGATCGCGTCCGGTGTCCGTGGGCGGCGACGGGTGGGCGGCCGACGGGCTGTCGTGTTGAGGTCGTCCTTGCCTTCTTCCAAGTTCCGCGCCGGTCTGATCCTGACGGCAGTGGCCGTCTCGGCCCTGACGATTTCCGCCTGTGGCAACCGCGGCAACCGGCCCCGGCTCGCTTATGAGGAACGCCCGGTCGAGGCGCTCTACAACACTGGCTATCAGCGACTGGAAAGCCGGCGCTGGGGCGACGCGATTGATTACTTCCAGGAGGTCGAGCGCCAGCATCCCTATTCGGAATGGTCGCGCCGCGCGATCCTGATGCAGATCTACGCCCACTATCAGAGCAACGATTACGCCGAGGCGATCGCGGCGTCGGACCGGTTCATCCAGCTGTTCCCCGGCAATCCCAGCGCGCCTTACGCCTTCTACATGAAGGCCCTGTGCAATTTCGAGCAGATCACCGACGTCGGTCGCGACCAGGGCTACGCCCAGGCGGCGCTTGACGGTCTGCGCGACGTCGCCCGACGCTATCCCGGGACGTCCTATGCCATCGACGCCACGGTCAAGATCGACATGGTCAACGACCAGCTGGCGGGCAAGGAGATGTCCATCGGCCGCTATTATCAACGCGCCGGCCAGCCGTTGGCCGCGCTGAACCGCTACAAGGCGGTGATCGCCAACGAGGCTTACCAGCGCACCTCGCACACGCCCGAGGCCCTGTACCGTCTGGTCGAGGTCAACCTGCAGCTCGGCCTCAAGGAAGAGGCGACCCGCAACGGCGCCGTGCTGGGCCACAACTATCCCGGCAGCCCCTGGTACGCCGAGGCCTACGCCCTGCTGACCGAGGACGGCCGGCGTCCGGACATCGCGCCCGAGGGGCAGCGCGAAAGCTGGCTGCGCCGCATCATTCCGGGCTGACGTCCGATTCTGACGCATGGGGCGGCCATGACGGGTGATCCTCGCTAGACTGAGCGCCATGGCGAATCAGACCCGGACCCCTGCGCCCTCATGCTGACCGCCCTTTCCATCCGCGACATCGTGCTGGTGGACGCGCTCGATCTGGACGTCGAGGGCGGCCTGACGGTGCTGACTGGCGAGACCGGCGCGGGCAAGTCGATCATTCTCGACGCCCTCGGCCTGGCGTTGGGCGCGCGCGCTGACGCCGGTCTGGTGCGGGTAGGGGCGAAACAGGCTTCCGCCACCGCCGTCTTCGCTGCGCCGGACGACCCGGCCCTGATCGAAGTGATCTCTGACAAGGGTTTCGAGGTCGTCCCCGGCGAAGAGCTGATCCTCCGCCGCACCCTGACGGCCGACGGCCGCAGCCGGGCTTTCGTCAACGATCAGCCCGCCGGGGTGACCGCCCTGCGCGAGATCGGCCAGGCCCTTGTCGAGGTGCACGGCCAGCACGAGACCGTGGGGCTGCTCGACTGGAAGACCCACCGCGCGCTTCTGGACACCTATGGCGGCCTGCAACCGCAGTTGGGGGGCGTGGCCGCCGCCGCCGAACGACTGAAGGCTGCTGAACGCGCCGTCGCGGATCTGACGGCCGCCGCCGCCGAGGCTGCGGCCCACCGGGAGGAACTGGAGCTCAACCTCGCCGACCTCGACGCGCTCGACCCGCGCGCCGACGAGGAAGCCGAGCTGGCCGGCGAGCGTGCCCTGCTGGGGGCGGCGGAGAAGGCCATCGCCGATCTGGCGGACGCCCGCGCTTCGCTGGGCGGCGACAAGCTGTCGCGCAATCTTGCCGCCGCCTTGCGCGCGGTGGAACACGCCCGCCAGCGGGCTGGTCAGACGGGCACGGACCCGGAACATCCGCTGCTTCAGAAGCTGACCACCGCGGCGGAGGCGATCGACCGGACCCTCGTCGAGGCCGAAGAGGCCATCGCCTGCGTCGATGCCGCCGCCAACGCCTTCGACTTCGAACCCGGCCGCCTCGACAAGGCCGAGGAACGTCTCTTCGCCCTGCGCGCGGCGGCTCGCAAACTCAACGCGTCCGTCGAGCTGCTGCCGACGCTGCGGGAGCGTTTCCGCGAGCAACTGAGGCTGATCGAGGACGGGGCCGAGGCGATCACCTCAGCCCAGGCGGCTCTGGAGCCTGATGGTGAGGTTTCGATCCACGAGGCTTTTCTCGCTGCCAGTGCCGGGGTTCGA
>JAAXIW010000110.1 GCA_012270135.1 Brevundimonas sp.
GAGAAGTGTCGGGAGGGGCGCGCGTACACTACGACCCGGATCGATAGCGGCGAGCCAAGACGCGACCAACTTTGGCTCTGAGATCAGCCGTTTTCCCATTCGATCATAGTTAGCAGAAGGGCCGAAGAGCACAGCCGACCGGCTTCTGGAAAAGCCAAGTCCCCGTTGCCTTGATGCAGATGTGCTGGCTGCTGTTCGCCTGCCAGCGTCCATCTCGGGGCGGAGCGTCAGGCCAGCAAGCCCCATAACGTGACCGCTGCCAATGTAGTGGTCACGACCACCAAGGCGGCGGTACGGGCCAACTCCGTGCGGTCGCGCATCCCAGATCCCAATCAACTCGCTCTTGCGTATCGCTGATATCTCATATCATACTCGCCTAGATTGGGAGGGATGGCTATGACAACCGCGCGCCCTGTCGTCGCCGTGCTCGCGGCCGTCTTCGTGGCGGCCTTCGCATCTCCAGCCGCAGCGCCGCAGCAGATGTCAGATGCTCAGATCCGGCAGGCGCTGGTGCGAGAATCCATCGCCAGCTACTCCGGTAGTTGCCCGTGTCCTTACAGCACGGGCCGCGCCGGCCGGCGGTGCGGCGGACGAAGCGCCTACAGCCGGCCCGGTGGGGCGGCCCCTCTGTGCTACCCGAGCGATGTGACTGCGGCCCAGGTCGCAGCCTATCGGCGCAGATAGGGGGAGGGCGCTATGAAACCTTCCCGTCTGTCCTGGCTGCCAGTCGTCCTGCTTCTGGCCCTGGCCTGGCCGGGCTTGGCGCTGGCCGACGATTGCACCGCGTCGCAGCGGGACGCGGCGGATCGCCAGCTTTGGCTGAATACACGCGATCGCGATCTTGCGACCGAGATCGTGTTCCCATGGGGTGCGCCGGCCACTGCGGCGGACGGCTCCCACCGCCGCCTGGTCCAGCGGGACTATGTGATCGAGTACGACGACGACCTTCGGGGACCGCTCTGGTCCGCCAATGTGCTCGGGCTGAAGCCCCTCTCGGGCGGGCGGATCGATTGCTTCCGCCAGGACCCGCGCATTCCGGGCCGGGTGGCGTCCCGGCCGTCGGACTACAACGAGCCGATCTTCGATCAGGGCCACATGGTCCCGAACGCTGACATGACGTTCGGCGACATCCCGATCATGAACACTTTCATCATGTCGAACATGACGCCGCAGTTTTGCCAGTTCAACCGCGGGGTCTGGCAGATCCTGGAGACGCTGGTGCGCTTCTGGGCGGAGGAGGGGACCCCGGTCTATGTCCTGAACGGCGCGGTGTTCGACCGGGACGGCGACGGGCTCAGAGACCGGGATGACGAGAGCGTCCGGATGCGCTCGCGCAACGGCCGCACCAACGTCTCCGTACCCTCGGCCTATTTCAAGGTGCTGGCGCGGGAGGGGGCGAACGGATCGCTGCAGACCCTGAGCATCTTGCTGCCGCACAATCAGGTCGACGTCGATGGCCAGGCGGCGCTCGACTATCTGCGCGGCCACATCACCACCTTGGCGACCGTGGAGCGGCTCACCGGATCGGATCTGTTCCCGGATCACGCCGCCCCCGCAGCGGAGGATCGCGACCTCTGGGATGTGAGCGGGGCGTCCTTCCGAAGTCTGGTCGCCGCGCCCTGCCGACGCACCGCCGGGGCGTTCATTCAGCCCGGGTCACCGGCGGTCTACGCCCTGCCGTGACCGGCGCGCTCGCGGCTTTCTGGAGACGCCGATCCGTGGGACCCTTGCGGTCTCCAGGGGCGGGTTGAACAGGAGGAGGCCCATGCCTGATGACGCCACAGCCGGACCGGACGGCCCCTTCCTGTTCAACTACCCGAAGGACGCTTTCGCCGCGCCCAATCGGGAGTGCGACCTGATCATGAAGGGCGGGGTGACCTCAGGTGTCGTCTATCCCTACGCCATCCTCGAGTTAGCCCGGAAATACCGCTTCCGCTCGATCGGGGGCACCTCCGCCGGCGCCATCGCCGCGGCCTTTGCGGCGGCGGCGGAGTACGCCCGCACGGTCCGGGGCGACCCGGATGGCTTCCGCCGCCTGCAGGCCCGCTGCGAGACCCTGCCGGACATCCTCGGCATGCTGTTCCAACCGAGCCCGCGCTACCAGCCGCTGATGCGCTATCTGCTCCGCAGCCAGGCGGGACAGGGCCCGGGGCCGTGGCTGTGGAACCTGCCGCTGACCTTCTGGGGCTCGTCGATAGCCGGTCTGGCGCTCGGGGCGGTCCTGCTGGCGGCCTTGGGAGCGGGCGCCGTGGGCGTCTTTCTCGGCGCCTTGCTCGGAATGGCCGGCGGCATCGGTCTGAGGCTCGCCCTGCTGGCCGGCGGCATGAAGTCGACGGGGTTCGGGATGTGCCCGGGCCTGACGCAGCCGGACGGGGAGGGGCCGGCGCTGACGGACTGGCTGCACGCCTCCCTGCAGGAGATCGCCTTCGGCGACCCGGCCCACCCCAAGCCGCTGACCTTCGGCGATCTCCTGGGCGATGGCGGCCCCGGAGCGATCCGGCTGAAGATGGTCACCACCAATCTCTCGCAGCACCGCCCGCACTCGCTGCCGACCCTGGGGATGCAGGCCAACTACAGCGAGGCGGATTGGCGCTCCCTGTTCCCGGATCCGGTGCTGGCCTTCCTCAGCAAGCGGCGCAGCAAGGGCCGCGACAGCCGCTATCCGACGTTTCCGCTCGAGGCGGACCTGCCGGTGCTGATCGCCGTGCGGATGAGCCTGAGCTTTCCGGTCCTGTTCCAGGCGGTGCCGCTGTGGTGGCGGGATGTCGACCATCCGGCCCTGCTCAAGGCGCTGGACCCGAAAGCCCGCCGGGTCGAACCCCAATGGCGGCGGCTGTGGTTCACCGACGGCGGCATCAGCAGCAACTTCCCCATCCATATGTTCGATGCCGTGCTGCCGGGCCGGCCGACCTTCGCCCTGAGCCTCGAGCAACTGCCGGCCGACGCCCCGAAAGACAGTCACCGCGTCCTGATCCCGCGTAGCGCCAGCGACGGCATCGGCCTGCCGACCTATGAGGTCGCCAGCATGCCGGCCTTCGCCAACGGCGTGCTCGGCTCGGCCAAGGACTGGCAGGACCAGCTTCTGGCCCGCATGCCAGGCCAGCGCGAGCGGATCGCCAAGGTCTATCTGACGTCGGAGGAGGGCGGTCTGAACCTGACCATGCCCAGGGAGCGCTCCCAAGCGCTGATGCGCTACGGTCAGGAGGTCGGCGCCCGCTTCGCGGCGGGGGCGTTTGATTTCGACGAACACCGCTGGCGGCGGGCGCTGGTCGCCTATGAGCAGCTCGAGAAGACCGTCGGAGCGCTGGATAGCGTCTGGTCCGGAGGTGGGTTCGGCGACTGGCTGCAGGAGTACGAGCCGCTCAGCTACAAGAGCGCCGTTCCGTCGAAACCGGCCATCCATGAACGGATCGGACGACTGGCCGCCTTGGGCAAGAAGTTCGTACCGGCCCTGTCAGGGCGAAGGATGTTCCCGCGACCGCCCGGGCGGTTGCGTATCGGGCCGGACGTATAAGGAGAGGGCTTTCGCCCGGGTCTCTGACCTCGTCGCGGGCTCCAATGACCGGCCACTGCGCCGGCCGTCGCCAGCCTATCACAGCGGCAGATGTTCCATCCAGATGCCGTAGAAGTCGGCCGCTTGGGTATAGTTTGTGATCGAGGCGTAGGCGCACCAGGCGACGAGACCGGACGCGGGGGCCGCCGGCAGGCCGCCAAGGCTCCACCACTCCCAGGGATTCTGGGTGGGATCGTCGACAAACGCCATTTCTCGCCGGACGCCGAGCAGCTCCTTCAACAGCCCTTTGCTGTAGGGACGGTGCTTGGCCTCAACACCAATGAGGATGTCGGTCGGCCTGGGTCGCCCGTTCAAACCGGGGGTCACCAACACCAGGTCGAGCTCGTGGGCCCGGGCGTAGGTGCGGCCGGTCGGCGGCGAGCGATGTCGGGAGACATAGCTCAGCGACAGATATTCCACATTGCTCCCGATCTCGGCCAGCACCGGCCCGTGGCGGTCGCGGACCTCGATCCAGGCGTTCCCCGTCCGGTCGATGGGGCCGCCCTTGGCCCTCAGCGTCACACCTGCTCCCGCCGACAGGGTGAACCGGAGGGAAGGCCGCTTCGTCCGGAGGGCGGTGATCAGGGCGATCAGGCAGCGCAGCTCATAGATCCGATCAACCTGATCCATGCGGCCGAGGGCGGCGGCCGCGCCAGCCCCGAACGCGCGATTGAAGGTGTCCTTGATCGCGTCCTTCTGAGCGGCGGTTGAGGTGGCCCTGGTCATGCCAGCACCGGGGTATTGAGCGGTTCCGGGTCGCCGGGGGAGCACAGGGTCTCGTTGAGCGCCGCCAACGCCGCGACCAGCTCTTCGTGCTCGTAGCGGATTCCCAGCGCCTCGACTTCTCCGTCAGCCGTCTGGACGAGCACGGCGGCGACAGGCTCGCCATCCCGGGTGCGGACCAACTCGCCGAGGTCACGGACGATTCTGTCGGTGGTCTGGGCCTCCAGGCAGTTCAGCATTCTCACGAACCGCTTCGCATAGCGTTCGAACTGCTCGCTGACGTGACCGCCCCTCTCATCTCCGAGGTCGATGAAGACCGGCTTTCGGAAATCGTCCCACGCCGCCGGCTCCTCATCCGGGTCGTCGTTCGCAAAGGCAGCCTCGTCCCACGCCCCGAAGCCGGCGCGGATCACCTCGATCCGGTAAGTCTCGAACAGGTCGCGCCAGTCGTCATCGGTCTCAGCCATGCGTTCTCCCTTCGGCGCCACGCTAACCCGTCAGGCGACCACATCGCTGTACGCCCGCACGTTGCGGGAACTTACCGCTCCGCAGCGCCGGTATCAGCCGGCGGCCGCGCACGGCGGGCGCCCCGGCCTTGTACGGGATGCCTAACCCGGCGGGGTGTTCCAGTTGTCGATCTGGTGCCAGGTGACGTCCTTGGTCCGCCAGGTCCGGGTCTTGGGCGGTTTGTTCGGGCACTGGATAGTTCGACGCCAATAATGGTGGACGGTTTCGCGAATCCGGTTCGGGAAGAAGAACTGCGTCTCCGAGTAGCTGTAGAATTCCTCGTCTCCGGAATCGATGCAGTCTTCCGAAGCGACCATCATCTCCGGACGCTCATCCTCGGCGGCGATCATAGCCAGGCTATGGGCGAGGAACTGATCTCGCTCTTCCTCCGTGTTGAAACGAAAGCGAACCTCCAGGCCGGCGCGTTCTCGTTCGGTCATCGGACTCCTCCGCGTTGATCCGCAACATTCGCCTGTTCGTATAACGATGGTCAAGGAGAACGTGAGAGCATGGTGGAGGTAAGGTTGGCCCCCGCTCTCGCTGCCGGCGAGCGCTGGGGCTGAGGTCTGCACGGCGCCAGCAGCAGTCCTTCGCTTGTGGGCGCAAAAACGGACCTTCAGTCCGCCGCAATCGCTCCCGTATCTTGCAGAGCGGTGGGCTTGGCGGCCCGCTGTTCCCTTCGATGCTCGTCATCTGCATCCCTCGTGTAGGTCGTCCTCGTCATCACGGGCTCTCTCACTGTGAGCTGCCTCGCCGCGGGCGAACTGGAGCGAGCGACGGCAGGATCGCCAGCGCCCCGACGGCCACCGCCCAATAGAGGACGGAGGCGAACAGGACCGACGACGTCGACCGGCACGCGATCACGCTGAGCGTGGCGGTTCCAACGGCCTCCTCGCCTCTCGGCACGGCATGCGGCTCGACGGTTCCCGGCAGACAGTCCGTCAGCCGAAAATCGCCGGATCCTTCCGGAGTGGCTTTCAGCATCGCTCCGGCCGGGCCTGACGACGACGGCGGCCAGCCCCGCAGATCCGTCGTCGCCAGCAGACCGAACAGGACCGCGGCGAAACCGGCCGTCGCGACGAGCAGCAGCGGCGCCGTCCTCATCCGCGCCGTCGTTCGTGTTCCATCGAGCCGTGCCGCGCACCGGTCACGGGTCTCGGTCATCCTTTTCCGCAAAGGCCCCCCCGCTTCACGAGGAGGCCGGGAGCAGCGCCGATCTGATCTCGGCGACCCGCGCACGACTGATCCGCACCGGTCCATAGGACCGGACCAGCAGGCGCCAGCTGGAGCCTTCTCGATCAAGCCCTTCGGCATGCTGCAGATTGGCGATGGCTGAGCGATGGACTCTGACGAACGTCGACGGCAGTTCGGTCTGGAGGTGATCGAGCCGGCTCGCGTGAAGCAGCCGGCGGCCGTCCAGCAGCGCCACTTCCACATAGTCGTCCGCGCCGCAGATCGCGACCACGTCGGAAAGTTCGACCAGCGTCACCCGGCGACCCGTGGTCACCGCGAGACGATCGGGCGGAGACGCCGCCCTGGCAAGGGCGCGCTCGCGGGATAGGTCGTCGCGCGCGAGGCGCGTCACATGAAGCATGAGCATCGGCACGAGGAGCGAGGCGATCAGCAGGAGGGGAAAGACCTCGGCGAAGAAGCCCAGGGACGCCGCCGCCAGAATGACCGCCGAAGCGAGGTAGAGCCCCGCGCCTCGCGAGAGGCGCGGCCGGGGTCCGAACGCCCAGGCGGCGATCGCGACGACCACCGCCGCCGCAAGGGTTCCGAGGATCTTCAGATCATAGCTGGCGAACAGTCCGGCCAGGCCGACGGGGATCACCGCGATCCATCTCAGCCTATGTCGGGCCGGGTCCCGGACGTCTCTCGTGGAATAGACGACCAGGAGGACGGCGAACGCCACCGTCAGCAGCCAGAGCCCGGCCAGCCGCCAGATGTGGAAAGGATAGGCGTAGGCGAAGAGGAACGGCAGGACTTCAAGCCCAGCGAGGAGCGCGGCGCTCGCCGCCATTCCCGTGAGCAGGAGGCTGGACGTCGTCCTTCTCAGCCGATGGATCACTCCGAACCCGAAGGCTGACGCGGCGAGCACCCCCACCAGGGTCAGATTGACCGCGATCTGGCCACGCATCAGCCCGTCTCGAGCAGGGACGACCTTGATGGCGCCTATCGGCCGGGCGAGCCGCGCATTGGCATGGAACGACGAGAGCCTGAGCGTGAGCACGGACCGCTCGGCTCTCCAGGCCGAAGGCGGAATCGCGAACTCCACCTCATAGCGACCAGGACGTTCCGAGCGCTCGTCGCCGCCGGGCCGCCCGTTTGCGCCGAGGAAGACGTCGTTCAGCCAAGCCTCTGAGGACGCCACGCCGGTGACGCGAAGCACCTGGCCCTGAGTGACGGCAGGCGGTGAGGTCGTGGCGGTGATCCAGATCTCTCGCCCCTGGGGGTCGATGTGGCCCACCAGGGGGCGACAGTCGGAAAGCACGGGGCCCGACCGGCCCGGGGCGCCCTCGCACACCTGCCAGTCGTAGGTCTGGGCGAGGGCGGGGGCGGCGATCAGCGACTGCGCCAGAAGCAGAATCAGACTCAGGGCTCTCATTTCACCACTCTAGCGCGTCGGTGGCCGGCACGGGGCGCCGTTCGCCGACCCAACGGGACCATTGGCCGATCACCCGGCGATTCCAGCGGGTCCCATGCGGAGGATGCTTCGGTCGCTCGCCCCGATTCCCTTCGGGCGACCCTCCTCACTCAGCGTTTCGGGACCTGGACACCGTGCTCACAGCTTATCTCGCTCTCACTCTCGGCTTTTTCGGAGCGACGGAGGAGCCGTCCGTCCCGGACGGCTCCCGTCTCATCGCCGGCGAAACCTGTTACGCCGTCGAGGTGAACGGTCAGGTCCTCGGCGCGACGCGTCAGGTGGTCCGCGAGGTCGAGCATGAGGGGCGGCCAGCCTGGCGCATCGAGATACATCAGCGCCTGCCGGCCATGCAGTTCGAGGTGCGCGACGCCTTCCTCGTGGATCGGGCCGACCTCGGCGCGATCCGATATGAGAGCGACCGCGAGGTCAGCGCCCGCGCCCCCGCCCAGACCATCCGCATCTCCTATGGCGAGGATCGT
>JAAXIW010000198.1 GCA_012270135.1 Brevundimonas sp.
GACGAAGTCCGCCCCGTCCAGCATCTTCAGATCCGACAGGCCGTGCAGCGGCGACTCCGCGTCGAGCACCAGTTCGACGCCGCCCGCGAAGCGCACGCCCCTCGCCAGCATCGCCCCGCCGGGCAGGCCCAGACCGACCGGCCGCGCCCCGGCCTCCGCCGCCGTCCAGCCCGGGCTGGCGCCCGTCCAGACCGGGGCCGGAACCGCCGTCGCGCAGGCCGACAGCGCCAGGGCCGCGGCCAGGGCGAGCAGGCGGGATGGTCTCACGCCGCCCGTCGCCGCCGCTTCGGCGCCTCCTTCGGCTCGCTGTCGAACAGTTCGGCCAGCTTCTCGATCATCACCCCGCCCAACTGTTCGACGTCGACGATGGTCACGGCCCGGCGGTACCAGCGGGTCACGTCGTGACCGATGCCGATGGCGATCAGCTCGACCGGCGAGCGGGTCTCGATCTCGGCGATGACCTGCCGCAGATGCTTGTCCAGATAGAGGGCCGCATTGGCCGACTGGGTCGAGTCGTCGACCGGCGAGCCGTCCGAGATGACCATCAGGATCTGCCGCGCTTCCGGCCGGGCCTTGAGCCGCTCGTGCGCCCAGGTCAGGGCCTCGCCGTCGATGTTTTCCTTCAGCAGCCCCTCGCGCATCATCAGGCCGAGGTTCTTCTTGGCCCGCCGCCACGGCGCGTCGGCCGACTTGTAGATGATATGCCTCAGATCGTTCAGCCGCCCCGGATGGGCCGGCTTGCCGGCGGTGATCCAGGCCTCGCGCGACTGTCCGCCCTTCCACGCCCGCGTGGTGAAGCCGAGGATCTCGACCTTGACCCCGCACCGTTCCAGCGTCCGCGCCAGGATGTCGGCGCACACCGCCGCGACCATGATCGGCCGCCCGCGCATCGAGCCGGAATTGTCCAGCAGCAGGGTCACCACCGTGTCCCGGAACGGGCTCTCGCTCTCGGCCTTGAAGCTCAGCGGGCTGGTCGGGTCGGTGATGATCCGGGTCAGCCGGGCGGTGTCCAGCACCCCCTCCTCGAGGTCGAAGACCCAGCTGCGATTCTGCTGCGCCATCAATCGGCGCTGCAGCTTGTTGGCCAGCCGCGCCACCACCGACGACAGGGCCGTCAGCTGCTGGTCCAGCAGCGACCTCAGCCGCTCCAGCTCGTTCGGATCGCACAGCTCGGCCGCGTCGATGGTCTCGTCGTGGGTGGTGGTGAAGACGCGGTAGGCGTCGACCGGCCGGCCGTCGTCGCCGATCTCCTGCCGGTTGGGCAGGGCGCCCTCGTTCAGTTCCGGCCCCTCGTCCGAGGCCTCGCCGTCCGGGTCGGCCGGGGCTCCGTCGGGGCGGCTGTCGCGTTCGTCGCCCGCGGTCTGGTCGTCGGTCGAGCCGTCCATGGACTGGCCCTCGCCGCCGCCGGCGTCGGCTGCCTCGGCCTGGTCGTCGGCGGCGTCCTGGTCCTGCGGATCCGGCTCCTCGTCGCCCGGATCCGCCGAGACGTCGTCGCCGCGCCCGTCGCCGGGATCGAGGTCCAGCGCCCGCAACACCTCCTTCAGCCGTTCGGCGAAGGCGGTCTGGTCGTCGGCCGCCTCGACGAGCGCGTCGATCTTCTTCCCGGCCTTCCGCTCAAGGTCGCCCCGTACGAGGTCCAGCAGGGCCCCGGCCCCGTCCGGCGCCCGCTGGCCGGTCAGCCGCTCCCGCACCAGCAGAGCCACCGCCTCGTGCACCGGAACCCGTTCCGGCTCGGTCGCCCGCAGCGCCCCGGTCCGCTCCAGCCGCGTCAGCAGGGCCGCGTTCATATTGGCCCGCACCCCCGCCAGCGAACGCGAGCCGACCGCCTCGACCCGCGCCTGCTCGACGGCCTCGAACACGTCGGCGGCCTGGCTGTCGGCGGGGCGGAGGCGGGCGTGGAGGCCCTCGTCATGATTGGCCAGCCGCAGCGCCAGCCGGTCGGCCTGCCCGCGCAGGGCGGCGCTCTCGGGTCCGGCGGGATCGCGCGGCGGATGGGGCAGGGTCAGGACGCCGCCGACCAGCTTCGGCCCGTCCGAGCCGAACGTCACCTCGAGTTCGGACTGCTCCGCCAGCGCCCGCGCGGCGTGGGCCAGCGCGCGCTTGAAGATTTCGGCGGGGGTCTCGGCGGAAGCCATGGCGTCCGGTTAGCCTGTCCGGCGCGTGCTGGAAAGCGGCGCCTCAGTGCGCCTCGGGCGGCCGGGCGGCGGGGCTGAAATATTCGCTCTCGGCCTTCGGCTTCGCCGACAGCACGAAGCGGCGGTCGCAATAGCCGCACTCGACGAAATCGTCCTCGCCCATGTCCATATAGACCAGCGGATGGCCCAGGGCGCCGCCGCCGCCGTCGCAGGCCACGCGTTTGGTCGAGACCACGATCTCTTCCGGCGGCGGGATGATCGCATCGGGATGGCGGGGCGGCATGATCGACCTTGGGCTGGGAGGGCGCGTCGGCGTTTCCCTAGGCGGCCAGGGCCGAGGCGTCAAACCTCGCGCGGCTTGCGTCCGAACATCCGGTCGAACAGGGCCTTGCGGCGCTTGAACAGCGTCCACCCCAGACACCCGGCGGCGACCCAGAGGCCGACCTCGCCGACGATCGCGGCCGGGCCGCCGAACAGCATGGTCTGCTGCAGATCGAGGCGGTCCATCTTGTACAGGACCATGATCGCGGCGAATCCGCCGTAGCCCAGCAGGCAGAACCCGAAGGCGGTCCAACCAATCAAACGTGTGCGGGTCATCGACGGGCTCCGTCAAGCAAGCTGTTCATAATGACAAGGACGCTAGACATTCGCCTTCCCGATGTCAAGCGTCATTGACAGTCCGCAGGGGGCTTGGCCCCGGCCGGTCGCGCGCCTACCTAGGCGGACCGTTCCGCTGAAGGCCGCCGATGACCGAACCCGCCCCGCTGCCCGTCAACGCCATCGAGGTGCGCGGGCTGGAGAAGACCTATGCCGGGTCGAAGAAATCGCCGCCCAAGACGGCCCTGCGCGGCGTCGACCTGGTCATTCCGCGCGGCTCGATGTTCGGCCTCCTCGGCCCCAACGGCGCTGGCAAGTCGACCCTGATCAACATCCTCGCCGGCGTCGTGAACAAGACCGGCGGCACGGCCGCCATCTGGGGCCGCGACATCGACCGGCAGCCGCGCGACGCCCGCGCCGCCCTCGGTGTCGTGCCGCAGGAGATCGTCGCCGACGTCTTCTTCACCCCGCGCGAGGCGCTCGAGGTCCAGGCCGGCTTCTACGGCGTCCCCGCCGACGAGCGCCGCTCCGACGAACTGCTCGCCGCCCTCGGCCTCAGCGACAAGGCCCACGCCTACGTCCGGGCCCTGTCCGGCGGCATGAAGCGCCGCCTGATGGTGGCCAAGGCGCTGGTCCACAATCCGCCGATCCTGATCCTCGACGAGCCGACCGCGGGCGTCGACGTCGAGCTGCGCCGCCAGCTCTGGGACTACGTCCGCCGCATCAACGCCGAGGGCGTCACCATCCTGCTGACCACCCACTATCTGGAGGAGGCGCAGGAGCTCTGCGACACCATCGCCATCATGAACCGCGGCCAGGTGGTGGCCTGCGAGCCGACGCCCCAGCTGCTCCGCCGCCTCGACACCCGCAATGTGATCGTCACGCCCGAAAGCGAGCTGGCCGGACCGCCCGCGCTGAAGGGATTCGAGGTCGCGGCCCGGCCCAACGGCGCCTTCGCCGTCACCTACCGCAAGGGCCAGTCGTCGGTGGAGCAGGTTCTCGCCGCCGTCCGCGCCGCCGGCGTCACCATCGCCGACATCTCGACCGAGGACCCGGATCTCGAGGACGTCTTCCTCGCCCTGACCTATGGCGACGCGGCGCAGGCGGACCCGACCAGGGACTGAGCCGCTGCGACCGCCGGCGGGTCGCCTCAATCGATATCGATGAACTGTTTTCGATCCGTCGAACGCCGTCCCTGCGACGCGCCCTCCCGCTGGGTCCGGCGCCGGTCCGGCCCGAAATAGCCGTCCAGCTTCACGAAGGGCCGGGGCTTGAGGATCAAACCCTGCAACCGGCTGATCAGGGCCTTGGCGGTGACGGGCTTGACGAGAAACTCGGTCACCCCCGCGTCCCTCGCCTCGTCGATGCGGCGCCGGTCTGCATGGCCGGTGAGCATGATCATGGGGAGAAACGGATCGGGCGAATCCGGGCTTTTGCGGACCAGCCGCACGAACTCCACGCCGTTCAGGGGCGTCATCTTGTAATCGACGATGGCGACATCCACCGGCCCGGCTCGCAGAAGGGTCATGGCCGCTTCCACGTCTCCGGCCTCGTGAATGCGGTGGATGCCCACGCTCTCCAGAATGGAGGCCGTGATCGCCCGCATCTGCGGCCGGTCATCAAGGATCAGGACGGAAAGCGCGCCCAGCCCGGACATCAGACCACCATCACCGTGCCGATCAGCAGCCGCGCCCCGGCCCGGCCCAGCGTCCGGTCCGTGGCCGCCTGGAGCTGGACGACCAGCCGCTCCACGTCCGGCGGGGCGCCGGGCAGCAGGGCGTTGGCCGAGGCCTGCACGACCGCCGCATAGGCCGCCCTCAGCCGCGGCGCCGACTGGGCCGCCCGCGTGCGCAGGGCCGCGTCGGGCGTGTCCAGCCCGGTCTCCACGGTCATCACCCCGCGCCGGCCGCCCGAGCGGACCACATTGGCCGTGATGGTCGGCAGCCGCATATAGCTGTTCTGCGGCGCACCCCCGCCGCCGCCTCCGCCGGTCTTGCGGGCGGCGTGCTTCAATCCGAGCAGGGCGCGTCTGTCCATGCGCCGATGCTGGCACGCGCCGCTTAAGGCGTGGTTACGGGACCCCAGGGCAGGGTCGGCCAGCGCCTTCGCGCCTCGTCTCCCTCGACGGTCTCGACCAGATCGCCCGTCTCGACGTCCGCGACCGCCACCACATAGTCGACCCCCGTCCAGACGCAGCCGCCCGTCTGGCGCCGGACCCCGGCCAGCACATAGACCCGCGAACCGTCCGGCGACCAACCCATGCCGCTCGTCGCCGCGTCCCCGTCCGGCACGCTCTGGCAGCCGTTCCGCCGGCCCAGCTCGGCGATGGCCGCCTCGCGGATCGCCGGGCTCTCGACGGCCTCCGCCCGGGCGTTCAGCGTCCAGAACCGGAACGCGCTCCATCCGGCGCTGCCCGGGTCATTGACATAGAACCGCTGCGAGTCCGGCGACCACGACAGGCGGGACGGGGTCTCCACCCTTCCGATCTCGCTGCGCCTCAGGAACCCGGCGCTCAGCAGCAGGGTCGGATCGGCCTCGCCGCCGTAGACGACGCTCATGGTCCCGCTCGGCGACCGGATCGTCTCGGGCCGGATCCCGAGCGGGGTCGAGCCGGTCACCGGCGGCGCCTCCGCCGGCGGCGCCGGTGAACAGGCGGCGACGGCGAAGCACACCGCAAGGCCGGCGCCCCGCGGAGTCCTCACGCCGCCACCTCGACCGGCTTCGGCTCCATCGGTTTCAGGTCCAGCAGGGCGAACAGGGCCGCGTCCTCGTCCTGTTCGGGGTTGGGCGTGGTCAGCAGCTTGCCGCCGACGAAGATGGAGTTGGCCCCGGCCAGGAAGCACAGCGCCTGCATCTCCGGACTCATCGTCTCGCGCCCGGCCGACAGCCGCACCATGGCCTTCGGGCAGACCAGCCGTGCGACGGCCACCGTCCGCACGAACTCGATCGGGTCGATCTCGCCCTCCCGCTTCACCCGGTCGCCCAGCGGCGTGCCGGTCACCGGCACCAGCGCATTGACCGGCAGGCTGTCGGGATGTTCGGGCAGGGTGGCCAGGGCGTGCAACAGCCCGGCCCGGTCGCGCCGCGCCTCGCCCATGCCGACGATGCCGCCGCAGCAGGTGCTCATGCCGGCGTCCCGGACATGCTGCAGCGTATCCAGCCGGTCCTGATACGTCCGCGTCGTCACCACCTCGGCGTAGTATTCCGGCCCGGTGTCGAGGTTGTGGTTGTAGTAGTCCAGCCCCGCCGCCTTCAGCTGCCGGGCCTGATCCGCCGTCAGCATGCCCAGCGTCGCGCAGGTCTCCAGCCCCAGCGCCTTAACCCCGGCGATCATGGTGGCCAGTTTCGGCGTGTCGCGGGGCGTCAGCTCGCGCCCCGCCGCCCCCCTGCAGAAGCGCGCCGCCCCGCCGGTGGTCGCCGCCCTTGCCACGGCCAGCCGACGCGGGCGGGCGGCCCGACAACCGGAGGGAAGCCCCGTCTGGAAACTGGCCGACTGCGAGCAGTAGCCGCAGTTCTCGGCGCAGCCGCCGGTCTTGATCGACAGCAGCTGGCTCTTCTGCACCTCGGACGGATCGAACCAGCGCCGGTGCACGGTCGCCGCCTCGAACACCAGCTCCATGAAGGGGCGGGCGAACAGCGCCTCGACCTCGTCCAGGGTCCAGTCGTGGCGGGGGATCGAGAGGTCACGGGTCATGATCCCGTTTCCCTGACGCAGGCCGCCGGGCCGGGCAAGCCTCAAATATCCATGATGATCTCGCCGCGCTTCAGGTCGATCACCACCCGCTCGAACACCCCGAGCACGTCGACCCCCATCAACATGGCCGGCGTGTCCGCCAGGCCGAGCAGGCGGAAGATGTGGAAATCGCCCATCAGCACGGCCAGCCGGTCCAGCACCAGCTCGTCGAAATGCACCGCCGACACCACCATGGCCTGGGCCGGCAGGGCGCGGCCGGTCGGCGACTGCACCAGCATGGTCCCGGTCGAGGCCGAGCGGCTCTGGAACGGCCGGGCGCCGGCGGCCTCGGCCAGGGCCGGATTGATCAGGGTGACCTGGGCGCCCGTGTCGACGATCGCCTGTACGGCCTGGCCCCGGACGAGCGCATTCAGGACCATCAGGTTGGCGCCGCCTCCGCTTGGAGGGTGGAAGCGGACCCGCGGTCGCACGGCGCCGAGGAACCGGTCGGGATCGGGACGCGAACGGTTGATGGACGAACGCCCGGATCCGCGAAAGCGCATGATCAGCCGCTGGTCCGCCAGCAGATCCAGCCCCAGCAGCCCGTCCAGGCCGATTAGCCCCGGCCGGGTCCCTACAGCCAGTCGCACATCGTCGGCCGACAGCGATCCGCTCGCGACGGTCTGCGCCCGCACCGCCGGCACCCGCTCCATTCCGATCACCGTATGCATGTCCAGTTCGCCCGCCGGGGCGATGTTCAGCGGCTCGACCAGATCGGCGGCCACCACCGAGGCGCTGGCCGCCGTATCGACGGCGAAGCGCAACGGGCCCTGGCCGTTGATGAACACCGGCACGGTCGAACGATGGACGCGGTCGGTCGTCTGGTCCGCGCGGAACTCGTCGATCGGGACCTCTTGCGCCAGGGCGAGGCCAGGCGCGGCCATCGCCCCCAGCAGGGCGCCGCCCAGGACGCGGCGGCTCAGTCCGTCTACCGGCATCACGCTCCTCCCGTCGGGAGGGTTGCACGGAAATCGCCGGTCTGCGACCCGAAGGCGGGATTCTGTCCGAAGCTTCATATAAGGATATCCTTATATGTTCATTGCCCCCCGGCGGAGGCCGGGCTATAGCGGCGCCCGTTCCAAAGACGCGCCCAGACTCCAGCCAGAGGCCCTCATGACCGACTACATCGTCCGCGACATCTCTCTCGCCGCCTATGGCGAAAAGGAAATCGCCATCGCCGAGACCGAAATGCCCGGCCTGATGGCCCTGCGCGCCGAGTTCGGGAAGGACAAACCGCTGAAGGGCGCGCGCATCGCCGGCTCCCTGCACATGACCATCCAGACGGCGGTGCTGATCCAGACGCTGGAGGCCCTCGGCGCCGAGGTCCGCTGGGCCTCGTGCAACATCTTCTCGACCCAGGACCACGCCGCCGCGGCCATCGCCGCCGCCGGCACCCCGGTCTTCGCCACCAAGGGCGAGACGCTGGAGGAATACTGGGAC
>JAAXIW010000004.1 GCA_012270135.1 Brevundimonas sp.
ACTGCCTGCCGGGTGCGCAGCGGTGCCTGCTGCGCGAGTGTGCGGTTGCGCGGCAGGGGCTGCCGGATTGTGTGGGCCGCATCGCGGTCGGCGTCCGTCCCCACCACCAGCACCCGGCCGCCCTCCAGCGGGCCGCCGTCGCCGACAAGGGTGGCGGCCACCTTGGCGAACCGCTCCGCCGGCCAGCGGCGCCCCATCCACGCGGCGCCCGGAGCGACCGCCAGGATCGGCCCATCGCCGGCCGGGATCCGGGCCTCAGCCGCCGCCCGCGTGTCATCCGACACGAACAGTTTCGGGGCGGGGACCTCGTCCAGCTGCAGCACCCGCGCCGCCAGTTCGACCGCGTGCACCCCCGGCTCGCCCTCCCCGCGCACCGCCCGCTTCTGCCGCTTCAGCTTTCCGGACAGGGCCGAGCCGCGCATGTCGACCACCAGCCCCCAGTTCGTCGACCTGACCTGGTTCCACAGACCGAACCAGTCCAGCCGGCTCTCCTTCTCCAGCACGATCAGCCGGTCGAGGCGCGGCGTATCGGCGAACAGGGGCGCGCTGGCCGGCGATCCGACCACCGTGAACCGCGCCTGCGGCATGGCCTCGACCAGATAGGCCAGCACCCCGCACGACAGCACCGCGTCCTGTGCGTCCGCCTCGGCGATGTAGAGGATGGGGAACCGGCCCGTCATGGTTTGGACCGTATACGGATTCTCGCTGTCCATCAGCGGCCAACAGATGTGGTCCACAGGGCGACGAACGCCTATCTACCCCCCATGACGACCCGCATCGCCCGCCTCGACAGCCGCGCCCTGATCCGGGTCTCCGGCGCCGACGCCAAACCCTTCCTGCACACCCTCCTGCCCCAGGATGTCGAGACGCTGTCGGACGGCGAACTCCGCTTCGGCGCCCTGCTCTCCCCGCCCGGGCGACTGCTGTTCGACCTTTTCCTGATCGGCGAGGCGGACGGCGTCCTGCTGGACGTCGCCGCCGACCGCCGCGAGGCCCTGCTGCAGCGCCTGTCGATGTACAGACTTCGCGCCCGGGTCACCGTCGAGGCCGACGACCGCGCCGTTTTCGCAAGCTGGCCCGGAGTCGCCGACGGCTTCATCGCCGACCCCCGCACACCCGGCCTCGGCGGCCGGCGTTATGGCGGCGAGAGAGAGACGGACGCCACGGAGATCGACGGGCAGGCCCTTCGCCTCGCCGTCGGCGTCCCCGACCCGGCGCGCGACGCCCCCTCCGACAAAACGTATCCGATCGAGGCCGATTTCGACCTGCTGAACGGCATCGATTTCGCCAAGGGATGTTTCGTTGGCCAGGAAACCACCTCGCGCATGAAGCGTCGCGGCGCGATCAAGACCCGCATGCTGCCCATCGCCTTCGACGGTCCCCCGCCGCCCTTCGGCTCCGAAATCCTCAACGGCGACCTCCGCGCCGGCGAGGTGCTCAGCGGCATCGACAACGCCGCCATGGCCCTGCTGCGCCTTGACCGGACCGACGGCGTCCTGACCGTCGACGGCCGCCCGGTCACGGTCCGCCGGCCGGACTGGACCGGTCTCCAGAACGAATAACGCGCCCGGAGCGGGCCCCGGGCGCGTCTTCGATCCGGTGGTCCGGGTCGATTACTCGGCAGGCGTCTCGACGGCGGCGTCGACGTTCTCGGCCGCGTCATTGGTCGCATCGGCGGTGGCGTCGACCGCGGCCTCGGTGTTGGCGGCGGTGTCCTCGGCGGCGGAGGCGACCGTCTCGCCGGCTTCATCGGCGGTGGCGGCGGCGTTGTCTTCGGTCTGCTGCGAGCAGGCCGCCAGGGCCAGGGCGGTGGCGGCGACGGCGACAATGGCGATACGCATCGTGGTTCCTCCTTGAATGGAAGGCCCATCATCGCGCTGCGGCGCCGCTTGTCCACCCCTGACCGGATCGCGAGGCGGTCGCCTGTGGATGATCGCCGGCCTTTGACGCCGGCTACAGCGGCCTCCATCCTCCGCTCCGCGCGCCGGAGACGCCCATGCCCCTGATCGATCTCAGCCACACCATTGAGGATGGCATGGTCACCTACAAGGGCCTGCCGGCCCCCCTGATCTGCGACCATCTCAGCCGCGAGGCATCGCGGGCCGCCTACGACGGCGGGACCGAATTCCAGATCGGTCGCATCGAAATGGTCGGCAACACCGGCACCTATCTGGACAGCCCGTTCCACCGCTATGCCGACGGCGAGGATCTGAGCGACGTCGGCCTCGACCGCGTCGCCGCCCTGCCGGGGCTCGTCGTCCGTGTGCCGGACGTCCAGGCCGTCGACGCCGACCGGTTCGCGGGTCTCGACATGCGCGGCAAGGCCGCTCTGGTTCACACTGGCTGGGCCCGCCACTGGCGCACCGACGCCTATTTCGAAAACCATCCCTTCCTGACCGAAGCCGCTGCGGCCCTCCTCGTCGAGGCCGGCGCCGCGCTGGTCGGCATCGATTCCCACAACATCGATGACACCCGCACCCGGTCGCGACCGGCGCACACCCTGCTGCTCGGGGCCGGTATCCCGATCTGCGAGCACATGCGCGGGCTTGAGCTTCTACCGGACGACGGCTTCCGCTTCACCGCAGCGCCGCCGAAGGTGAAGGCGTTCGGCACCTTCCCGGTCAGGGCCTTCGCTGAGACCGGCTGACCGCCGACATCCCCGATCCGGCGCCGCTCGTATGCCCTTGCGCGGCTGGATCGCCGCGACAGGAGGCGCAGCATGTCCCAGCCGAAAACCCTGGCCGTCGTCGTCGGCGTCGGCGGCGGCATCGGCGGCGCCCTGGCCAGGCGGATGGCTGAACAGGATCGCTACGACGCCGTGCTCGGTGTGGCGCGGCGGCGGCCGGAAGACTGGCCCGACGACGGGGCTTGCCCCTTCGTGGCCGCCGACGTCACCGACGAGGTCCAGGTCGCAGGGGCCGCCCGGACCATCGACCAGCTGGGCGTCCCCGTCCGCATCGTCGTCGCCACCGGTCTGCTCCATGCCGAGGGGGTGACGCCCGAGAAGAGCCTTCGCGCGCTGGATCCCGAGGCGCTGATGACGCTGTTCCGCGTCAACGCCGTCGCCCCCGCCCTGATCGCCAAACACCTGCTGCCGCTGACGCCGCGCGATCGGATCAGCCTGTTCGCCGCCCTCTCCGCCCGGGTGGGCAGCATCTCCGACAATCGTCTCGGCGGCTGGCACGGCTACCGCGCCTCCAAGGCGGCGCTGAACATGCTGATCGCCACCCTCGCCATCGAGCATCGCCGCAACCGGCCCATGGGCGTCTGCGTCGCCCTCCATCCGGGCACCGTCGACACCCGGCTGAGCGCGCCGTTCGGTCAGGGAGCCTCGGCGGCCCCGAAGCGCCTGACCCCGGACCAGTCCGCCGCAGCCCTGATCGAGGTGATGGACCGGCTCGGCCCCGAGGACACCGGGCGCTTCTTCGCGTGGGACGGCCAGCCGATCCCATGGTGACGGCTTCCGCCGGCTGACCGACCCGTTACCCTCCCCCCATGTCCGACTCACTCCACCGCTGCGCCTGGTGCGGGACCGATCCGCTCTACGTCGCCTATCACGACGAGGAATGGGGCGTGCCCGAGCACGACCCCCGCGCCCTGTGGGAGAAGCTGGTGCTGGACGGCATGCAGGCCGGCCTCGCCTGGATCACCATCCTGAGAAAGCGCGAGGGCATCCGCGACGCCTTCGACGGCTTCGATCCGGTCAAGGTCGCAGCCTATGGCGAGGCCGACGTCGAACGGCTGCTGGGCGACGCCCGCATCATCCGCTCCCGCGCCAAGATCAACAGCGCCATCAGGGGCGCCCGCGTCTGGCTCGAGATGCGCGACAGCGGCGAGGACTTCAGCGCATGGCTCTGGTCGTTCGTCGGCGGGGCCCCGATCCAGAACCAATGGCCCTACAGCGCCGCCCGCCCGGTGGCGACCCCCGAGTCCGAAGCCATGGCCAGGGCGTTGAAGAAGCGGGGCTTCACCTTCTGCGGCCCGGTGATCGTCTACGCCTTCATGCAGGCTGTGGGCATGGTCAACGATCACGGCGTCGAGTGCTTCCGTCACCGCCAGGTTCGTGCGATGGCCGACCGGTGAAGACCCCGTCGAAAAAGCCGATCAAGGGCAAGGCCGCGCGCGCCTTCCCGACGCTGGCGCTGGAATCCGTCCTGATCCAGTCCTGCGGCGGCCTGGTCTGCGGCGTCGACGAGGCGGGGCGCGGGCCGTGGGCCGGGCCGGTCTCGGCGGGCGCGGTGATCCTCGATCCCGACGACCTGCCCGCCGGCATCAACGATTCCAAGGCCCTGACCCACGCCCGCCGCGAGGCGCTGGAGATCGAGATCAAGGCCCGCGCCGTGGCCTGGGGCGTCGGCTTCGCCTCGGTGGACGAGATCGAGGAACACAACATCCTGCACGCCACCGGCCTGGCCATGTGCCGGGCCATCGAGGCCATGGCGGTGCAGCCCGCGGCGGCGCTGGTCGACGGCAACTATCGCTTCAGACTGCCCTGCGACGTCCAGACGGTGGTGGGCGGCGACGGCCTGTCCCTGTCGATCGCGGCGGCGTCGATCCTCGCCAAGACGGCGCGCGACCGGCTGATGATCGCACTCGACGCCCAATACCCCGGCTACGGCTTCGCGGGCCACAAGGGCTACAACGCTCCGGTCCATCAGGAAGCGCTCCGGACCCTCGGCCCGTGCCCGGCCCACCGCCGCGGCTGGGCCCCGATCCGGGCTCTGCTCGAAGACGCCTAGATGTGAAGCGCGCCGCCGAGCATGGCTCCCATCAGTGCGGCGACGATGCCGCCGAGCGCAATGGTCAGCCAGGCCGGGATTCCGTCGACCATCTCCGACAGGGTCGGCTCGGTCGCGGGGGCGGCGTCATTGGCCACCCGGTTGTCGAAGCGCGCCGGCGAAGGCGGCCGCCAGGCCACGGTCTCGAAGGCGTCCGCCGTCCGGCCATAGGCCCGGCGCGCTTCTAGGCGCCGCGAAGGGGTGAGGGTCATCTGTTCCATGGCCGACACAACGGCCCCGACTCCGACCCGTTCCGTATGCCCGCGCTCAGGCGGCGTCGGCCAGATTCACCCGCCGCTCGCTGACCACGAACAGATATTCCACGTTCCTCAGCCGACCGACCGCACCGACCTTCTCGCCCTTCGGATTGTGGATGCCGATACGCGCGCCGACGTAGCGCGGCCGGGCGATCTCGATCACCTGCACCTCGCCCCGCCCGGACAGCATTTCGACCAGCTGGTCGCGCGACAGATACCCCTCGTCGTTGAACGAGACGATCAGGTTCGGCGCCTTCACGCCCTCAATCACCGCCTGCAAGGCCGGGGCGATGCCGGGCCGGCTGTTGAACGCCGACTTCCGCGTCCGCACGTCGACCCGCTTGTTCGCCACGCCATAGGTCTCGGGCTTGTCCCACAGCACCAGGCTCTCCCAGCAGTGGTAGTTGCCGAGGTAGGAATGCTGGTTGTAGGGCGGGTCCAGATAGACGAGGTCGGCCTCGACCGTCGGGGCCAATTCGACCGCGTCGGCCCGGGTCGCCCGGCACGGTCCCGCCGCCACGCCCGGCAGGATGTCGGGCATCCTCAGCTCCAGCGGCTTCAGCGCCCGGCTGGCCCAGGATTTCATGTAGGCCATCTGCAGCCCGGCGGTGGAATCCACCCGGTCGGCCGCCTCCATCAGGCTGACCAGAGCGATCGCCTCCAGCTCCGGCTCCAGCGCCAGGGCCGCGATCCGGTCGCGCATGGCGTCGATCCGCGCGCCGTTTTCCGGGGTGAAGTATCGCGCGTCCTCGCAGAAGGTCTTCGTGAACCAGCCGGCCTCCGGCGCGACCGCGCGTAACTCAGTCAGCACCGCCTCAGCCCGGCCCAGCCACCGGTCCCGGTCCGCCTGCACATAGGCCGTGGCCAACACATGGGCATAGGCGTTGTGGTCGTTCGACCAGACCCGGAAGCCCTGCTTTTTCAGCGCATGACCGACCCGCGCGGAGCCCGAGAACAAGTCGCACACCGTCCCGCCCTCGGGCAGAACCGCCGAGATCGTCGATGCGATCTGGCTCAGCAACGCCCGCTTCGAACCGATGTATTTGATCACAGTCGTCCTTCTCCCCCTGGGGGAGCAGGTGGCTCGCGGAGCGAGACGGATGAGGGGGCAGGCCGCCCCGCGCTCATCTCCAACTGGTCTGCCTTGGGAAACATCCCCCGCATCCGAACGCCTCCGGCGCCCACCTTCTCCCCCGGGGGGAGAAGGACTCAGCGCTTCGCCTTCTTCACCGGAACATGCGCCAGTCGCAGCAGATTCGCAGCCCCCGGCGCGCCGAACGGCGTCCCGGCGAGGATCAGAAGCCGTTGGCCCGGCTCGGCCAGGCCGAACTCGACCGCCTTCTCGACCGCGTCGTCGGTGACCTCCTCCAGAGAGGCGGGCTCGCGGCTCAGCCGCGGCTCCAGCCCCCAGACCAGCGCCAGCCGCCGCGCCGTCTCCGGTCGGGGCGTCAGCGCCAGCACGGTCTGCAGCGGCCGTTCGCGCGACATCCGCCGCGCCGTCCCGCCCAGGGTCGTGAACACCACCACGCAGGCCGTCGACTGGGCCTCGCCCGCCTTGCGCGCGGCCGCGACCAGGGCGTCGACGTCGTGCTCGTCCATGCCGGCGTGTTCGGCGTCCATCAGGCCCGGCCACAGCGGGTCGTTTTCCACCCGCTCCATGATCCGGTTCATGATCGCGACGGACTCCAGCGGATAGTCGCCCGATGCCGTCTCGGCCGACAGCATCAGGGCGTCGGCGCCCTCGTACACCGCATTGGCGACGTCCGACGCCTCGGCCCGCGTCGGCGCCGGCGCCCCGGTCATCGACTCCAGCATCTGGGTGGCCACGATCACCGGCACGCCGCGCTGGCGGGCGGCGCGGATGATCCGCTTCTGCGCCACCGGCACCTCTTCGGGGTCCAGTTCGACGCCCAGATCGCCCCGCGCCACCATCACCCCGTCGCAGTAGTCGAGGATGCTCTCCAGCTCGTTCAGGGCCTGCGGCTTCTCGATCTTGGCCAGGCAGGCGGCCCGGCCCTTCACGATCTGCTTCAGCTCGGCCATGTCCTCGGCCTTCTGCACGAAGCTCAGCGCCACCCAGTCGACGCCGATGCGCAGGGCGAAGGCCAGGTCCTCGCGGTCCTTGGGCGTCAGGGCCGAGACCGGCACCACCGCCTCGGGCACCGCCACCCCCTTGCGGTCCGACAGTTTCGATCCGCTCTCGACCGTCACATCGGCCCACTTGTCGGTCCGCTCCCCGACCCGCAGCCGCACCCGGCCGTCGTCGAGCAGCAGCAGCATGCCGGTTCGCAGCGCCCGGAAGATCTCCGGATGCGGCATCTGAACCCGCGTCTCGTCGCCCGGCGTCGGGTCGAGGTCGAAGCGCATCCGGTGGCCCGGCTTGACGTCGATCTCGACATTGGCGAACCGCCCCAGCCGCAGCTTCGGCCCCTGCAGGTCGGCCAGCACCCCCAACGGCCGCTTCAGCGCCAGTTCGGCCCCGCGCACCGCCTTCAGCGCCGCCGCGTGATCGTCGTGCGAGCCGTGGCTGAAATTCAGGCGGAAGACGTCGACCCCCGCCTGCGCCAGGGCCTTGACCTGACCGGGCGCCCGGCTGGCGGGTCCAAGGGTCGCGACGATACGGGCGCGCCGGGCTCTTTTCATCGAATATCCATACGGCCTGAAAGGGGAAGCCCCCTTGTGCCCATGAAAGCGCATCCGGTTAAGGGCGGTTCGGCTCCGGAAACACGAAGTTACGCCCCAGGACCGTTGGTGCGAGCGGCGGGGATCGAACCCGCATGACCGAAGTCGAGGGATTTTAAGTCCCTTGCGTCTACCAGTTT
>JAAXIW010000333.1 GCA_012270135.1 Brevundimonas sp.
CCGTGAGGGCGGTCGCGGCCCCGCCCGCCTGCGCCCGCGCCGCCATCCCGCTCGGCTGGCTGGCCGACGCCGACGCGCTTGACGAGTGGCAGGTCGGGCCCGGCGACGAACTTCTGACCCTCGGCTATCCGCACGGCTATTCGGCCAATACGGCGGGCTTCCCCATCCTGCGCACCGGGCGGGTCGCGTCGTTTCCGCTGACGCCGATCGAGTCCTTCCCGGTCTTCCTGCTGGATTTCCCGGTCTTCCCGGGCAACTCCGGCGGGCCGGTGTTCTGGACCCCGGCGGCGCGCAAGCTGCCCGGCTCGGTCCAGCCCGACCACCCGTTCATCGCCGGGGTGGTGACCTCCGAGGTTCGCCCGGGCGAGGGCCGTCTGGGCATCGGCATCGTCGCCCACGCCGTCTATGTTCGCGAGGCCATCGCCCTGCTCGATGCGGCCTCGCCCTAGACGACCGCGGAAGGTTTCCCCCGGATGAATGCAAAAAAACGGGGTGGCGCAGTCGGCAGAGTCGGCAAGGTCTCGCGGAAATTCGTGGTGGCGGAGTCGGCAGAGTCTACATCGGGGGCGCTTCGGGCCGGCCCCCCGGGACCCAGACGGGGGCCGGGGCGGATTCGATTGTCAAAGACCCGGTCCGATGAAGGACGCGGGCAGTATGGACCCGCCGCTTCCTCAGGCGGGAAGATCGCCTGAAAAAATCGGCAAGTGGCTGATCAGGAACGACTTCGTTTTCGGAATTGCGCGGGTTGGGCCCGAAAAGCCAGCACGCGGCGCCGTGCGGACCTAGCCGGCCAGAACGTCCACGCTCATCCGCTCCAGCAGGTCGCCGCCCTGGCCGACGGCGGCCAGGCGGCTCGAAACATGGCCCAGCACATTGGCGGCGTAGACTTCGTACAGGGCGATCCGCCCTTCCAGCCAGGCCGGGTCGCCTTCGCCGGCGTCGAGGATGGCCCGCGCCGCCAGCGCGCCCTTGGCCAGCATCCAGCCGCCCGCCACATCGCCCATCAGCTTCAGATAGGCGTCGGCCCCGGCCAGCACGTCCGCCGCCCCGTCCGCCGACGCCTTGCGGTCCAGCAGCCAGAAGGTGGCGTCCTGCCCCGCCTCGATGGCGGTGGCGAACCGTTCGAGCGGCTTGCCCGAATAGAGCCGCGGCAGCATGGCCAACGTCGCCTTCATGTCCTCGATCAGGTCGCGCGCCGACTGGCCGCCGTCCTGACCGAGCTTGCGGCCGACCAGATCCATGGCCTGGATGCCGTTGGTGCCCTCGTAGATCGGCGCGATGCGGGCGTCGCGATAGTGCTGGGCCGCGCCCGTCTCCTCGATGAAGCCCATGCCGCCGTGGATCTGCACCCCCATGGAGGCGACCTCGCAGCCGACGTCGGTCGCCCAGGCCTTGGCGATCGGGGTGAACAGGTCCTCGCGGCCCTTCCAGCGGCGACGCTCCTCTTCCGTCGCCGCGTGCCTCGCCAGATCGGCGGCGACGCCGGTCGACAGGCAGCTGGCGCGGGCGGCGGCGACCCTGGCCTTCATCACCGACAGGGCGCGGCGGACGTCAGGATGGTCGACGATCGGGGCGTTGCCCTCGCCGGTCCAGACGGAACGGCCCTGCCGCCGCTCCCGCGCATAGTCCAGCGCCTGCTGGTAGGCCCGTTCGGCGATGCCGACGCCCTCGACCCCGACCGCCAGACGGGCCGCGTTCATCATCACGAACATATGGGCCAGACCCTGGTTTGGCTGGCCGACCAGCTCCGCCGTGGCGCCCTCATAGGCCATGACGCAGGTCGGCGAGGCGTGGATGCCGAGCTTGTGCTCGACCCCGACCGGGCGGAAGGCGTTGCGCTCGCCCAGCGTCCCGTCGGCCTTGACCAGATATTTGGAGGCGAGGAACAGGCTGATGCCCTTCGGCCCCGGCGGCGCATCGGGAAGGCGGGCCAGCACCATGTGGACGATGTTGTCCGTGGCGTCGTGGTCGCCCCAGGTGATGAAGATCTTCTGGCCGGTCAGGGCATAGGTCCCGTCGCCATTGGGGACCGCCGTCGCTGTCAGCGCCCCGAGGTCCGACCCGGCCTGGGGTTCGGTCAGAACCATGGCTCCGGTCCATTCGCCGGAGACCAGCTTCGTCAGATACGTCGCCTTCTGCGCCTCGGTCCCGACCGCCTCCAGCGCCTCGATCGCCGCCAGCGACAGCATGGGGCACAGGCCGAAGGCCATGTTGGCCGCGTGCACGGTCTCGTAGGCGGCCAATTCCAGCGCCTTGGGGAGCTGCTGGCCGCCCGCGTGGGCGGGCGCCGACAGGCCGGTCCAGCCGCCCTCGGCGAACTGACGATAGGCGTCCGCGAAGCCCGGAGCGGCCGTCACGGCGCCGTTCGCACAGCTCGCGCCCTTCTGGTCGCCGACGCGGTTCAGCGGCGCCAGGACACCCTCGGAGAACTGGCCGGCGGCCTCGAGCACGGCGCCCATCAGATCGGCGTCATAGTCGGGAAAGGCGCCGGTCGCCGCGACGGCGTCGAGCCCGGCCACCTCGGTCAGGGTGAAGATCAGGTCGCGGACGGGGGCGCGGTAGGTCATCGGCTCGCTCTCGAAACTGTGTCTGCGTTCATGCCGCCTTGCCCTCGGGTCAGGCAAGGTGCGGCTTGGCGAACAGCGGCGTCTGGGCCAAGCTGACCCTTCTACGTCTCGGAGAGGGAGCAAGTTGTGGCCGAACCGCGCAACCGCTATTCGACCGTATCGCTGGTCCTGCACTGGCTGATCGCCGCCCTGGTCGCGACCCAGGTCGGACTGATCTGGGCCCACGAGGCGACCGAGGGGCCGATCTCCCGGGAGTTCGTGACGATTCACAAGTCCGTCGGCCTCGGCATCCTGGTCCTGACCCTGATCCGGCTCGGCTGGCGCATCGCCAATCCCGCCATCCCTCTGCCGGACACGACGCCGGGCTGGCAGAAGCTGCTGGCGCGGGGCACCCACGTGCTGTTCTACGCCGTCCTGATCGCCATGCCGCTGGCCGGCTGGGCGGCCTCGTCGGCGGCGGGCCGCGACATCGTCTGGTTCGGACTGTTCGAATGGCCGGCCCTGCCCATCGGCGGCGGCCGCGAGACCGCCGGCCAGCTGATGGATATGCACGAACTGGCGGCCAAGGCCCTGTATGTGCTGATCTTCCTGCACGTCGCGGGGGCGCTGAAGCATCATTTCGTCGACCGCGACAACGTCCTGCACCGGATGATCCCCTTCATCCCGCGCCGGCCATGAGACGGCGCGCCGTCTTGCTGGCGGGACTGGTCGTCCTCGGGCTGGGCGCCTGGAGCGACGCGCCGCCGCCGTGGGAGGTCGAGCGCGCCGCCTCGACCATCGAGATGTCGGTGCGCGCCTTCGGCGGCTCACATCAAGGCCGGTTCGAGGACTGGCGCGGCGACATCGCCTTCGATCCGGAGGCCCCGGACCGCACCCGCGCCACGGTGGTGGTCCAGACCGGCTCGCTGAAGATGCGTCCGGCGGCGGTCACCGGCCGGGCGGTGGGTCCGGCCTTCCTCGACGCCGGGCGCTATCCGACCATCCGTTTCGAGTTGCGGTCGCTGCAGGCGCTGGGCGGGGAGCGCTATTCGGCCCGCGCCGATGTCACCATGAAGGGTCGGTCCCGTCCGGTGACCTTCCCCGTGGACTTGCGCCTGAGCGGCGACCGGGCGCATCTGACGGGCGCGTTCACTCTCGACCGCACGGACTTCGGCATAGGAACCTCAGGCGCGTGGAACAGGATGGTCGGCCGCGAAGTGACGGTGCGGGTGGCGCTTCAGGCGCGCCGCCAGTAGGCGCGACAGACGCCCAGGCCGCGGAGGCCCTGGCCGCCGGCGGCCTCGTCATCCTGCCGACCGAGACGGTCTATGGCCTCGCTGCCGACGCCGGGAACGCCGCCGCCGTCGCCGCCATCTTCGAGGCCAAGGGCCGGCCCCGCTTCAATCCCCTGATCGCCCATGTCGCCGACGCGGTCGAGGCCGAGGCCATCGCGGTCTTCGACGCCCGCGCCCGGGCGCTGGCCGAGGCCTTCTGGCCCGGGCCGCTGACGATCGTGGCGCCGGTGCGGGACCGCGACCGGGTGTGCGATCTGGCCCGCGCCGGGCTGGACAGCGTCGCCGTCCGCGTGCCGGGTCACCTCCGCGCCCGGGGGGTGATCTCGGCCTTCGGCAAGCCGGTGGTCGCCCCGTCCGCCAACCGCTCGGGCCGGCCCAGCCCGACCACCTTCGAGGACGCGCTGGAGGAAACCGGCTTCGCCGCCGCCGACGCGGTGGACGGCGGGCCGTGCGCCGTCGGAGTCGAGAGCACGGTGGTCTCGGTGCTGGACGGCCGCGTCGCCCTGCTGCGGCCGGGGTCGGTGACCCGCGAGGAGATCGAGGCCGTGGTCGGGCCGCTCGACGCCGGCGGGGAGGGGCATCGCTCGCCCGGCCGCACGGCCCTGCACTACGCCCCGGACGCGCCGGTGCGGATCAACGCCGGGGTGGCGGGGGAGGGCGAGGTCCTGCTCGGTTTCGGCCCGGGCGTGGGCGAGGTGCGGTGGAGTCTCAGCCCGGCGGGAGACCTGCGCGAGGCGGCGGCCAACCTGTTCCGGATGCTGCGCGAGGCGGACCGCGAAAGGCCGAGGGGGATCGCGGTGTCGCCCATTCCGGCGACCGGCCTCGGCGCGGCGCTCAACGACCGCCTGAAGCGGGCGGGGGGATTCGTGGG
Source organism: Brevundimonas sp. (assembly GCA_012270135.1). Lineage (GTDB taxonomy): Bacteria > Pseudomonadota > Alphaproteobacteria > Caulobacterales > Caulobacteraceae > Brevundimonas. Next base: position 4,713 of record JAAXIW010000333.1, read on the forward strand.
GTAGGTTTCTCCCGAGCGGGCTATCCCCAAGGTGATTGGCGGCACGAGCTTGATCGTTGACGGTGAAAAATGTAACGACGTTATCTGATCCTTTTTGATCCAGGCGACGCGCATGGCATCGAAGAAGAATGTGCCAGCGACCGAGCCGCTGCTCCGGGACTGGATCGGACTCCGAGCGTTCGCAGGCGCTGTAGGAGCATTCTTCCGGCTCGACGGAAAGAAGCTTCGAAGTATTGCCGCTTCTCAGGACGCCTTAGGGATAGTTGGTCAGTGCTTGGCCTATGCTGGCGTGATGGGCGCGGTAACGGCTGTTCTTCTCTCTGGTCGCGAAATATCCACACTTGAGACGCTTGTCCGTCCCATCGCTACGGCTGCGCTCTTTGTCTTGCCCTACGTTGCGCTTCGTTTGTTGCGCAGACGGAGAGAGCTTGCATTCTTCATCGTGCTTGCTTCAATTTTCATGTGTGTACAGAGCGGCTTCGGGATGTTCTTCGCGCCGATAGCGCACAATCTGTCGGGCGGAATCGCTAAAGACTTCGAACAGTTTCGGAATGACCCAGATAGCCAACCGGTTCTGAAGGGCGTGTTTTGCAGGACGTCTGATTGGCGAGTCGCTGGTGAGGCTGATTTAGAGGCTGCCCGACAAGCGCTCGACCAGATGCGGGTCATCGCAAGGGAGATGAGTGTAGAGCTTAACCGCCACCGGGCCATTGATCTCGCCGCAGCGGGGGCTCCGCATTCGCACGACATGTCTCGAGCAGAGGCGTTAAAGGAACAGTACGAAATAAGTGCGCGCGAGTTCAGATATCGGAGAGAATCTGCGCTTCAATCTGCACAACAATATCACGAGAATATTAGGCAGGCATCTGAAGCTTTCTCCGAAAAATATGGAAGAACAAATATAACAACGACAGTGCTGCACATATTCAGTTTATCACTAACGTTGATGGCGTGCATTATTGTTGCGCGATCATATGAAGAAAAGCAAATAAACGTATTTGTCGTGTCTGTGTTGTCCTACGCTATAGGTGTATTGCTGCTCACCACCTCTGTTGTCGTGCTAGCAGTTCATCTATTTGGACCGCTTGATGATCCAGATTTCGTGTTCAATGCTGTTAGTCATTTCTATGGATCAGATATATCGTGCTAGACTAACGGGCGTCAATTGTTGCCGTTTGGTTAGCCGGGCACGGCTCCTCACAAGCAAGGTACCGGCATGCCAAGGAAATTCGCTGAGACGGTCGCCTACTGCGCCGTCCAGCCGCCGTCGATGGAGAAGCTGGCGCCGTTGGCCGAGGCGCCGAGGTCGCTGACCAGATAGAGCATCATCCCGGTCAGCTCGTCGGTGGTGACGAAGCGCTTGGTCGGCTGGGAGCCGAGGATGACGTCCTTCAGCACCGCCTCCTTCGACATGCCGCGGGTGCGGGCCTGGTCGGCGATCTGCTTCTCGACGATCGGGGTCTCGACGAAGCCGGGGCACAGGGCGTTGCAGGTGATGTTGTCCTGCGCCAGCTCCAGCGCCACCGTCTTGGTGAAGCCGATGACGCCGTGCTTGGCGGCGACATAGGCGGACTTGAACGGGCTGGCGACCAGACCGTGGGCCGAGGCGACGTTGATGATCCGGCCACGGCCCTGCGTCTTCATGATCGGGATCGCCGCCCGCGTCGCATAGAAGGTCGACGACAGGTTGACGGCGATGATCTGCTCCCACCTGTCGGCGGGGAATTTCTCGACCGCCTCGACATGCTGGACGCCGGCGTTGTTGATCAGGATGTCGACCCGGCCCAGCTCGTGCTTGCCGTAGGCGACCATGTCCGCGACCTCGTCGCCGCGCCGCATGTCGGCCCCGTGGTAGCGCACCCGCACGCCGCAGCTGGCCTCCAGCCCGGCCCGGGTCCGCTCGATCTCGGACGGATCACCGAGGCCGTTCAGCACCACTTCCCCGCCGCGCGAGGCGATGGCGCGGGCGAAGGCCAGGCCGATGCCGGACGTCGAGCCCGAGATCACCGCCACCTGGCCCTTCAGGTCGCCGATGTCGCGGAAGGGGGCGTCCTCGGCCTGGGAGCCGTCACCGCGTTTGGGCCATTGGAACATGGGTCTCGTCCGTCTGAATCTCGGGTCCAGCCTAGCCGCTCGCGTCTGCGAAGGCGACAGGGCCTCACGAATTTCCTGATCTGATGAATATCCAGTCCGTCTCGGTCGAGGCGGCCTTGTCGAAGCGGTAGCCGTCGCGGTCGAAGGCCTTGAGGTCCTCGGCCTTGTCGATCCGCTCGTCGATGGCGAAACGGGCCATGCCGCCGCGCGCCTTCTTGGCGAAGAAGGAGATGATCCGGCTCTCGCCGTCCTTCGATTCGCGGAAGTGGGGCGTCACCACCGGCAGCTTCAGCGCGCGGGCGTCGACGGCGCCGAAATATTCCTGGCTGGCCAGGTTCACCAGCGTCGGGTCGGCATGGCCTTCGGCGTCGAGGTTCAGGCATTTCGACAGCCGGTCGCCCCAGAAGTCGTACAGGCTGGAGCCGCGCCGCGTCTTCAGCCGGGTTCCCATCTCCAGCCGGTAGGGCTGGATCCGGTCGAGCGGGCGCAGCAGGCCGTAGAACCCGGACAGGATGCGGATGCGATCCTGCGCCCACGCCAGCGAATCCGCGTCCAGCTCCCGCGCCTTCAGTCCCTCATAGACGTCGCCGGCGAAGGCGAAGGCCGCCTGCACGCCCTCGGACGATTCGGGTTTGAAGGCCTGGAAGCGGGCCCGGTTGAGCCGGGCGAGGTCGTCGGACAGGCTCATCAGCCGGCGCAGCTCAGCGACCGTCCGCCCGCGCGCCGTGCGCGCCAGGGAGGCGGTGTCATCGCGAAAGCGCCGTTCCGAGGCGGGCAGGGAGGGGGCGGCTTCGGTGAAATCCATCCGCTTGGCCGGGGACAGGACGATCAGCACGTCGGGGCTCCGGCGGCGGGGAGGCTCCGAATAGGCC
>JAAXIW010000196.1 GCA_012270135.1 Brevundimonas sp.
ATGGGCAGGCCGGGGCCAAGGACGGGGAGGCCCTGGTCTCGCCGCTGGCCGAGGAGGCGGACATCGGCCCCCTCGTCCTGCCGACCTCGGACGGCATGGCCACGCTGAAGGGCTGGGACGACATGCAGGTGCTGCCGGGAGAGGCGGAGAGGGATCCGGACGCCTTCGTTCTGACCCCCGCCAAGGACGGCGACCCGCTGATCCTGCCGGGGCTGGAGGGGCCGAAGCAAGGCGATGAACCGCTGGTGTTGCCAGGCGCCGAAGAGACGCTGCGCCCGTTCTCCGACCTCGAGGCCCGCTTCGCCCTGGCTGGAAACCGGATGATGACGTTGGATCCCGACGGTCACCTCATCGAGGAGCCGGCGCATCGGGAAAACGACTGGATGAACTAGACGGGCTCTGGCCGGCGCCGGGGCCGGGAAGAGTGCCCGATCAGCCCCAGCGACACTCGATGCTGCTTCCATGAGGCGCCTTATGCGTATGTCGCGAACGAGGCGGAAACAGGCGGGGTAGGGACGGGCGACCCTGCGCCAGAAGCGGTCATCCGCCGGCTGCCCAGGAGCGGACTCTCGGCTGCCCGGTCGGGATAGCCAGACCTGTCGTCCGCCAGCCGACCGGACATCGGGGCGCTCAAGGCTCCGGCGCGGGGTGTTTGAGAGCCTGCGACGGGCAACCACCGTGTGGCTTGCACAGCCCACGCCGACCCCCGTTGTGGAAACCTCTGCCGAGGTAGGAGTTCGTTTAGTCTGATCGTCCCATGATGTGGGTGGGGGGCGCTCTGAGGAGGTCGGACGCCCTATGTCAGCAAGCCGCATTCTGATCGCCGATGACGATCCCCTCCTGCGGGCGCTGCTCGTCCATCGGCTTTCGGCTGACGGCCATGAAATCGTGACCGCGGAAGACGGCTCAGCGGCGCTGGCGGTGATCCGCGAACAGCGGCCTGAGCTGATCGTCCTCGACGCCCTGATGCCGATAATGGATGGCTTCGAGGTCCTCCGGCGGATCAAGTCCGGCGACCTGACGGACGCCCCCGTGATCATGCTGACCGCACTGAAGCGCGAGCAGGACATCGTCGGCGCCCTGCAACTCGGCGCCGCGGACTACCTGGTCAAGCCCTTCATTCCCGATGAGCTCGGTCAGCGCATCCGCAGATTGCTCCAGGCCTCGTCCCGGGCCGAGGGAGGCGCCCGTGATCGTCGCGCCTGAACCCGCCCCGATCGTTCAGGTCGATCCGGAGAGTCTCTACCAGTCCGCCGTCGCCGACCGGATGGCGGGACGGCCGGAAGCGGCGGTGATCAAGCTGGAGCAGGTGCTCGCCGCCCGACCCGAGGACGTGGACGCGCGCCTCAACCTCGGCCTGGCCCTTCTGGCTCTGGAACGTCTCGGTCCTGCCGAAGCCGCCTTCCAGGCCGTCGTCGAGCGCGCGCCGAATTACGCCGATGCCTGGACCGGACTGGCTCGAGTCGCGCAGCGGCGCGGCGATCTGGCGGGAGCCCGGGGTTTCGCCGAACAGGCTCGCCGCGCCGCCCCCGGAAGCGCCGAGGTCGCCGCGCTGCAGGCCGCGCTCAGTCCGGAGCTCGCCTGGCGGGTGGACTTGTCGGCCGCGCGTAGCCGCCTGTCTGGAGGTCTGCCGGACTGGACCGAGACCCGGCTGTCCCTGTCGGGCCGCCTGAGGGAGGCATGGACCGGCAGTCTGGCCGTCGAGGCCACCGAACGGTTCGACGACCGCGACGTCTATCTGGAAGGACGGCTGGACCGGAGCGTCGGGCCCGGCGAGGTCTACGTCGCCGTCGGCGGCGCTTTCGACGCAGACTACCGGCCCGAAGCCGCCCTGCTCGCCGGAGGACGGGTGCGGATCATGGCCGGACTGGACGCGACGCTCGACGCCTCGCTGGCCCGCTATCCGACCGGGACGGTCACCGCCCTTCATCCCGGACTGGCCGCGGATCTCGCAGAGAGCCGCCTCCAGCTGGCGGCGCGCTGGATCAATGTCCGGGACGAGAACGGCGAGCACCGTGATGGCTGGGCCGCGACCGCGCGCTGGCAGGCGACCGACCGCTTCGCAATGCGGCTGGGCTACGCCGACGCGCCCGAGTCCTCGGACGGCGCCACCGTGGAAGTTGCCGCCTGGAGCGTTGGGGCGGATATCGGCCTCACCGACCGCTTCGTGTTCCGTGTCGGCTATCTGTCGGAGGATCGTGACGCCTATGATCGCGACGAGCTGTCGCTGGGTCTCGGCTGGCGGTTCTGATGAGTTCGTTGCTGTTGATCTGGTCGATGTCCCTTGTCCTCGCGGGCGCAGCCCTTGTCTGGATGATCGGCCTCATCACCGGTCGCCTGATGCGGGAACGCGCCGAAGCAGGTCGGAATCGGGACCGGCAGGTCATTCAGCACGCCTTCCTCGACATCATGGCCGGCTCCGGTGACGCCATCGGCCGCCTGCGCAAGGTGCAGGGCCGGGCCCGGCTCATGGCCGAGACCCTGATGGAGATGGTGTCGCTGGTGCGGGGCGGTGAGCGCGAGCGGCTGATCTCGGCGCTGGCCGCCTTCAAGGTCGATCACGTCTTCCGCCGTCGGCTATTCCGAGGCTCCTTCGCCGGCCGCATCGCCGCAGCAGAGGCCCTGTCGATCTTTCCGGGCGAGGGATCGACCGCAGCCCTACGCCGGGCGCTGGCCACGGTGAGAGGCGTTGAACTCCGGGTCGGCGTGATGAAGTCCCTGATCGAGCTGGGCACGCCGCCTTCGCTCGCCGAGGTTCTGGCCGATCTGGCGGGTCGCAGGGCGTCGGAATCCCTCCTCTACCTCCCCCTGATCGCACGGCTGGTGGCCGACGATCCGATGACGGCGCTGCGGGCGTTCGGAGACTCCCGGCTGTCGATCGAACCCCGGATCATTCTCGCCGAGGCGCTCGGCGCCAGCGGAGACTACCGGGCGCTCGAGCCCCTCTGCATCGCGACGCGGGCGCCGGACGTCGAGCTGCGCATCGCCTGCACCCGGGCGCTGGGCATGCTCGGCCACCCCGGCGCCGAGAAGGCGGTCCTGGCCTGTCTTGACGATCGCGTCTGGATGGTGCGCTCGGCCGCCTGCGAAGCCGCCGGACGAATCGGCCTGCGCTCAGCCATTCCGCAGCTCGCCCATCAGCTCCGCGATCAGGTGTGGTGGGTCCGCTTCCGCGCGGGCGAGGCGCTGGCGGCGCTCGGCCAGATCGGACAGGAGCGGTTGCGCCTGGTCGCGGCGACCGGCGACGACCTGTCCCGGCGCGCAGCCTCCATGGTTCTGGCCGAGCGCGGTCTGGCGCCGGTGTCCGCCTGATGGAGTCGATCTTCCCCATCCTGGCGTTGACCGCCGAACTGATCGCCCTGTTCGTGATCGCCACCGGGCTGCTGCAGAACGGCATCTATCTGGTCCAGCTCGGTCTCGCCGCCGCGGCCCTCATCGAGCCCCCGCCGGCGGCCTCCGGCGGCCTGCTGTGGCGACGCTATTCCGACGCCGCCCCGCCCATCGCCCTGCTCGCCCCCGCCTACAATGAGGCCATGACCATAGCGGAAAGCGTCCGTTCGCTGCTGTCGCTGCACTACCCCAGCTTCGAGGTGATCGTCGTCAACGACGGCTCGCGCGACGAGACCCTGCAGGTCCTGATCGACACCTTCGAGCTGCGCCCCATCCAGCGTCACTACGAACTGGCCATCGAGCACGCGCCGATCCGGGGCGTCTACGGCGCCACGCACCAGCCGCGGCTGATCGTCGTGGACAAGGAGAACGGCGGCAAGGCGGATGCACTGAACGCCGGCATAAACGTCTCGCGCGCACCCATCTTCTGTTCGATGGATGCTGACTCCCTGCTCGAGCCCGACGCCCTGCTCCGCGCCGTCAGACCGTTCGTCGAGGATCCCGAGCGCACCGTCGCAGTTGGCGGCACGGTGCGGATCGCCAACGGCTGCAGCATCTCGCACGGCCGGGTGACCGAGGTCCGGCCTCCACGCAACCTTCTGGCGCTGCTGCAGACCGTCGAATATCTCCGCGCCTTCTTGATGGCCCGCCTGGCGTGGAGCCGGATCAACGCCCTGACCATCATCTCCGGCGCCTTCGGCCTGTTCCGCCGCGCCCGCGTCATCGAAGCCGGCGGCTACACCCGCGGCACCGTCGGAGAGGACATGGAACTGGTCGTCAAGCTTCACCGACTTATGCGCGACAAGGGCCTCCCCTACCGCATCGGCTTCGTGCCCGAGCCCGTGTGCTGGACAGAGGCTCCCGAAGATCTGCGCGTGCTCGGCCGCCAGCGGGCCCGCTGGCACCGCGGCGCGCTGGAGACCTTCGAGCGTCACAGCGACGTGCTGGTGAAACCCCGCTACGGCCGACTGGCTCTCGTCGGCTTCGGCTACATCCTTCTGGTCGACGTGATGGGGCCTATCGTCGAGTTGCTCGGCTACCTCCTGATCCCGATGCTGTGGGTCACCGGCGTTCTGTCCACGGACTATCTGCTCGCCTTCCTCGCGGTCAGTTTCACCTTCGGCGTGGTCATCTCCGTCGGGGCCCTGGCGCTGGAGGAGTCCGAGCTCCGCCGCTTTCCCCGGGCCCGCGACCTGGTTCTGCTGACCTCCGTCGCCGTGCTTGAGAATTTCGGCTACCGCCAACTCAACAACCTCTGGCGGCTGCGCGGCGTCTGGCAGTACCTGCGCCGAAGCCAGTCCTGGGGCACCATGACCCGCAAGGGCTTCGCGCCTGCCAAGGGGGTGGCCTGATGGATGCCCGTGAGGACTCTGAGGTCGAGCGTCAGCGCCTAGGCGCCCTCTACGCCCTGCGCCTGCTCGACACTCCGCCCGAGCCGCGCTTCGATCGCCTCACCCGGCTGGCGGCGAGCCTGTTCGGCGTGCCGACGGCCCTGATCTCCCTGATCGACGAGGACCGTCAGTGGTTCAAGTCGCGGCAGGGTATGGAGCTTTGCGAGACCAACCGCGAGGATGCCTTCTGCAACCGCGCCATCCAGATGCCGGCCGGCAGCGTGCTGGTGGTTCCGGACGCCACGCAGGATGTCCGGTTCGCCGACAACCCTTATGTCACCGGGTCCGACCACATCCGTTTCTACGCCGGCGCCGTGCTGTCGACGTCGGACGGGCACAACCTCGGCACCCTTTGCCTGATCGATGTCGAACCCAGGGATTTCGACAAGGCGGATGAGCAACGGCTTCGCGAGCTCGGCGACCTGGTCTCGGAACAGATCGAATTGACCGCGGAACGTCTCGTCGCGGAGGAAAAGCGACGGCTGCTCGAGCTGGCGGAAGCGGTCTCCCGGGTGGGTCACTGGCGCTGGCGGCTCGACACCGGGGAGCTGGACTGGTCCGACGAAGTCTATCGGATATACGGCCTGCCCATCGGTAGTCCGGTGATCCGTGATGATCTCGGCGGCTTCTACTCGGCCGATGAACGGGTCGACCGCGACGCCTTCATTCGTCGGGTGCTGCGCGACGGCAGCCAGGAAGAGTTCGAGGCTTTCGTACGCCGCCCGGACGGGGAGGTCCGGCGTGTGGTGCTCAGCGCGCTGCGCCAGATGACCGACGACGGGCGCGTGGAAGCGCTGTTCGGGGTCGTTCAGGATATCACCGACCGCCATGCCGTCATCCAGCGCCTCCGGCGCAGCGAAAGCCGCTATCGCCTGCTGGCCGACCACATGAACGATGTGGTGACCCGGCTGCGCCCCGACGGCCGGAGCAGCTATATCTCCCCCGCAGTCAAACAGCTGTTGGGCTTCCAGCCCGCCGAAATGGCCGGTCGCCCGGCCCAGGATTTCGTCCATCCCGAGGATCGCCCGGCGTTGCTGACCGCCTTCCAGGAAATGGCCGGCGGGCTCAAACGGTGCACCCTGCAGCAGCGCGCCCTGCTCAAGGACGGGGGATGGATCTGGGTAGAGACCAGCTTTCAATCCGTGGCGGGCGACGACGGCGAGACGGCGGAAGTCATCGCCGTGATCCGCGACATTTCCGAGCGACGCCGCCTTGAGGAAGAGCTTCGCCTGGCCCTCGGCGAGGCCGAGGCCGCGTCCGAAACCAAGTCGCGTTTCCTGTCAAACATGAGCCATGAGCTGCGCACGCCTCTGACCAGCGTCATCGGCTTTGCCCGCATCCTGCAATCGCGCGAGGGGCTCGGCCCCGTGGAACGTCAGTGCGCCGACCGTATCCACCTGTCAGGCGAGGTGCTGCTGTCGATCATCAACGACATTCTGGACTATTCGAAACTGGAGGCGGGCGCGGTGGTGCTGGAATCCCGTCCCTTCGAGCTGTCGACGCTGTTCCGCGAGGCCGCAGAGGTCATCCTTGGCCAGATCGAAAGCAAGGGCCTGTGGTTTTCGCAGGACATTGCGCGGGGCGTCCCGTCCATCCTGATCGGCGATCCTGGCCGCCTCCGGCAGGTTCTGCTCAACTTCCTCGGCAATGCGGTCAAATTCACCGAGACGGGCGGCGTCAGCCTGGTCGCTGTCGCCGTCGCGCGCCCGGACGGCGGGGTCGACCTAACGGTCAAGGTCTCCGACACCGGCGTCGGCATCCCGCCCGGAGTGGCACCGGCCGTGTTCGAGCGTTTCGTTCAGGCCGACCAGTCGACCAGCCGGCGTTTCGGGGGCACGGGGCTCGGCCTCGCCATCAGCCGGGAACTGATCGAGCTGATGGGCGGACGGGTCGGCGTGAGCAGCCTTCCCGGGCAGGGTTCAACCTTCTGGTTCGAGGTTCCTCTCGGCGTACCGGAGTAGCGCGATGTCGAAGCTGATCATCCTGCACGTCGACGACGATGCGAACATTCGGGCGCTCACCGCTCTCGCATTCGACCTTGGCGGCGAAGCCCTCGTCCATTCGGCTCCCTCAGGGGCGGAGGCGCTCCGACTTCTGGCGGACGGAATCCAGCCGGACCTCCTGCTGCTGGACGTCATGATGCCCGATATGGACGGTCCTGGCCTGCTTGACCGGATTCGTGCCGAACCCGGCGGCCCAGCGGCGCCGGCGATATTCATGACCGCGCAGACACAAGACCATGATCGCGCCGCTCTCCTCGCGCGAGGTGCGATCGGCGTGATCATCAAGCCATTCGATCCGATGACGCTTGAAGACCAGGTCCGGCTTCTTCTGAAGAACGCCCCGTGACGGATCCTATGGAAGCCCTGCGCGCACAGTTCATCGACCGGTGCCGGGACGACCTGGCCCGGCTGGACGCGCTGACTGAAGAGCACGTTGAAGTGGCCGCTATCGTTCATCGCCTCGCCGGGGCCGCAGGCTCGTTCGGATTTCCGCAGGTGAGCCGGATCGCGGCGGCGATCGATCTCCGGACGAGAAACGGCGTCCCGCCGTCCGCCCGCGAACTGGACGTCTTGAAGTCCGACCTTCGGAAGGTGATCGGGCAGGGCGACTGAAGTGCAGCCAGTCAGGCCCGAAATCGTCTCTACTGTTGTCGTGAAAGTCCGTACAGACGCGCCGTCGCGACGGCGCCAGCACGTTTGGAAACGCGCGCTTTTACAGCAACTTACGACAGTCGAGATGGCAGGGCGGGTTGCCAGAGGACGGTGGCGGAGAGGGTGGGATTCGAACCCACGGTACCCGTAAAGGCACGCCGCATTTCGAGTGCGGTACATTCGACCACTCTGCCACCTCTCCGCGGGGCCGTCGTGTTCTGGTCGAACGGACGGCTTC
>JAAXIW010000154.1 GCA_012270135.1 Brevundimonas sp.
GGCGGCGCTGGGCCTGGCGCTGGGCGCCGGCGCGTCGCTGGAGACCGCGGTGGAGTTCGCCATCCTCGCCTCCGGCGTGGTGGTCGGCAAGGCCGGCACGGCCGTGGTCACCCCGGCCGACCTGATCGACGCCGAGATGAGCCAGCACGCCGCCGGGGCCCACGCCAAGGTGACGTCGCTCGACGAACTGGCCGGCGTGGTCGAGGGCTGGAAGCGGCAGGGCCTGAAGGTCGGCTTCACCAACGGCTGTTTCGACATCCTGCACCGGGGGCACGTGGCCTATCTGGCCCAGGCTCGGGGCTGGTGCGACCGGCTGGTGGTGGCGTTGAACACCGACGCCTCGGTGCGGCGGCTGAAGGGCGAGGGACGGCCGATCAACGACCTGGACAGCCGGGCCGTGGTGATCGGGGGTCTGGCGAGCGTGGACCGGGTCACCTCGTTCGACGATCCGACGCCGCTGGCCCTGATCGAACGGCTGCGGCCCGACGTGCTGGTCAAGGGCGCGGACTACAGCCGCGAGGGCGTGGTCGGCGGCGACCTGGTGGAGAGCTGGGGCGGCGAGGTGAAGCTGGCCACCTTCGAGGACGGCTACTCGACCACGAAGACCATCGAGAAGATGAAGGACGACCAATGAGGCGAAGGATGATCGTGTTCACCGGCGGGGCCGGCTTCATCGGCTCGAACATCGTCGCCCGGCTGTGCGCGGAAGACCGGCGCGACGTGGTCGTCTGCGACCGGCTGGAGGACGCCGCCCTCGGCAAGTGGAAGAACATCGCCAAGCATCCGGTCGCCGACTTCTGGCAGCCGGAAGAGCTGTTCGAACAGCTGGAGCGGCATGCGGAGTCGGTCGAGGCCGTGGTCCACATGGGGGCGATCTCGTCGACGACGGAGGCCGACGCCGACCTCATCATGAGGACGAATTTCACCCTGTCGCGGGACCTCTGGGACTGGTGCGCCCTGAGGGACGCGCGGATGGTCTACGCCTCGTCGGCGGCGACCTACGGCGACGGGGAACAGGGCTTCGAGGACGATGACAGTCTTGAGGCGCTGACTTCGTTGAGACCGCTAAACGCCTATGGCTATTCGAAAATGCTGTTCGATCATTACGCCGCGCGTCAGTCGGACCGGGGCCAGTCGCCGAGCCAGTGGGCCGGGCTGAAATTCTTCAACGTCTATGGACCCAACGAGTACCACAAGGGCGGCATGAAGTCGGTCGTGGCCCAGATCTGGCCGAAAGTCGCGGCCGGCGAGCCGGTCACGCTGTTCCGATCGCACAACCCGGACTATCCCGACGGCGGTCAGCTGCGGGACTTCGTCTTCGTCGACGACGTGGTCGACATCGTCGACTGGCTGCTGGAGACGCCGGCGGTGTCGGGGGTGTTCAACGCCGGTTCGGGACAGGCGCGGTCCTTCCTCGACCTGGCCAACGCGACCTTCGCGGCGGCGGGCAGGGAAGCCCGGGTGGAATATGTCGATACGCCCGAGAGCATCCGCGACAAATACCAGTATTTCACCGAGGCCCGGATGGAGCGGGTGCGCGCCGCCGGCTTCGGCGGCCAGTCGACGCCGCTGGAGGAAGGGGTCCGGCGCTATGTGCAGGAATTCCTCGCCACGGCGGACCCCTATCGATGAAGGGGCCCCGGCTGACCGCCCGGCAGTGGTTCGGCTGGATCGGGTTCGCCCTCGTCTTCCTGCTGACCGCGGCCGTGGCGGTGTGGCGGGGAGACATCCTCAGGGCCGGCCTCGACCCGCAGGCGCCGTTTCAGACCTATCAGCCGCCCCCCGCGCCCGATTACGCAAGGTCCGCCGCCTGGGCGCTGCGTGAGGCGCGGGCGCCGGACGCCGGTCCGGCGGCGATCTTCTTCGTGCACTCGACGACCTTCGACGGCGGAAAGCACTGGAACGGGCCGATCGGGGATCCCAAGGCGGACGCCTGGCTACAGCGGGTCGTGCTGCCGAACTATGCGGGCCCGTTCGCCCGGCTGGGCCCTGTCAGCGCCCCGCGATATCGGCAGGGCAGCCTCTATACCCGGCTGACGCTTCGCGACGACGCCCGCGAGGCGCGGGCCTTCGCCTACCGTGACGTCCTCGCCGCCTTCGATACGTGGATCGCCCGCCATCCGGACGGCCCGATCGTGCTGGCCGGGGTGGAACAGGGCGGCGAACTGGTCGAACGCCTTGTGCGCGAACGGGTGGCCGACGACCCGGCGCTGCGGCGGCGGCTGGTCGCCGTCTATCTGATGGATGTCGTCACCCCGGCCGACGGTCTGCCGCCGCAGATTCCCGCTTGCGTGAACCGGAGCCAGACCGGGTGCGTCGTCGGCTTTTCGCCGGTCGGGGAAGGCAATGACGGGGCGGCGCGGCGGCGGCTGAGGCGGGCGCTGGTCTGGGATGAGCGAGGCCGGCTGGTGGAACTGGGCGAGCGGGACGCCCTGTGCGTGAACCCCGTGACCGGATCGACCTCCACGGCGCCGGTCGAGGCCCGTCTGAACCGCGGCGCGACCAACGCCACCGGACTCGAATGGGGCACGCATCCCGCCCTTCTGGCCCGTGAGATCGCCACCCAGTGCCGCGACGGACTGCTGCGCCACACCGAACCCGAAATGGAGTCGTTCCGGCAGACGGGCGGCTGGGCCGATCGACGTAAATCTCGCCCATACAATCTCTTCTACGGCGATATTGAAGCCGACGCGCAGGCGCGGCTGGCGGCCTGGCAGTCGGCGCGCAGCTCGTCCTAGTCCGTGCCGGGCCGGTCGTTGCGCCAGTCGAACAGGGCTTCGAGCACCTGGACCGCCTCACCGCGGGGGGAGGTGAGGTCGGGGTCGCGGCCGAGCACCAGACGGGCGTCATCGGAGGCCGCCAGAAGCAGGTCCCGGTGCCGGATGGGATCGGCGAAGCGGTAGGCGGGGAAACCGCTCTGCTTCAGGCCCAGCGGATCGCCGCCACCGCGCAGGCGGAAATCCTCTTCGGCGATCTCGAAGCCGTCCTCGGTGCGGCGCAGGGTCTCGAGCCGGACCCGCGCCGTCTCGCCGAGACCGTCGTCGCCGCCGCCGTAGAGCAGCAGACAGGTGCTGGCGGCGGCGCCCCGCCCAACACGCCCTCGCAACTGGTGCAGCTGGGCGAGGCCGAAGCGGTCGGCGTGCTCGATGACCATGATGGAGGCCTTGGGCACATCGACGCCGACCTCGACGACGGTCGTGGCGACCAGCAGGAGCGTGCGGCCGTCGGCGAAATCGGCCATCACCGCTTCACGCTCGGGGCCGGGCATCTGGCCGTGGGCGAGGCCGACCTCGACCCCCATGATGCGGCGCAGGTCGGCGGCGCGAGCCTCGGCGGCCGCCAGGTCGGAGGCCTCGCTCTCGGCCACCAGCGGACAAATCCAGTAGGCCTGCGCCCCGCTGTCGAGCGCGGCCTTCAGGCGTTTCGCGACCTCGCCGATGCGGGCGAGCGGAACCACGGCGGTCGTGACCGGGGTGCGGCCGGGCGGCTTCTCGGTCAGGCGCGACACCTCAAGCTCGCCGTACTGGGTCAGTTCCAGCGTCCGCGGGATCGGGGTCGCCGACATGGTCAGCAGATGGACCCCGCCCGTGCGCGGGTCGCCCTTGGCCTGCAATCGCTGTCGCTCGTTGACGCCGAAGCGGTGCTGTTCGTCGATCACCGCCAGCGCCAGGCGGTCGAAACGGACGGCGTCCTGGAACAGGGCGTGGGTGCCGATGGCGACCCTGGCCTCGCCCGAGGCCAGCGCCGCCAGCCGGGCGCGCCGCGCGGACGGAGTGTCGCGTCCGGTCAGCAGGATGGTGGGGACCCCGGCGTCCTCAAGCATCGGGGCGAGCCTCTGCCAGTGCTGGCGTGCGAGTATCTCGGTGGGCGCCATGAGGGCGGACTGGAAGCCCGAGGCAGCGGCGTCGGCGAGCGCAAGGGCGGCCACCGCGGTCTTGCCGGAGCCGACGTCGCCCTGAAGCAGCCGGCCCATCTGTTCGCCCGAGGCGAGGTCGCGGCGAATCTCGGCGAGGGCCTGGACCTGGGCGCCGGTGAGATCGAAGGGCAGGGCGGATAGCACGCGCGCAGAGGCCTCGCCGGGCGTGACGACCGGGGCCGGGGTGATCTGGCGGGCGCGGCGGCGGCGGGCCAGGGCCAGTTGGTGAGCCAGCAGCTCGTCGTAGGCCAGCCGTTGGCGGACAGGCGCGTCGGGCAGCAGGTCCGGCTCGACGGTCGGGGCGTGCAGGGCGGCGAGGGCGGCGCGCCAGCCGGGCCAGCGCCGTTTGGCCAGCCAGGCGGCGTCCTGCCACTCTGGCAGCTCGGGCGCGTGTTCGAGCGCGCCCTGCACCAGTTTGCGGATGACCCGGGAGGTCAGACCCTGGGTCGCCGGATAGACCGGCTCGACCGCGGCGATCTCGTCGGCCTGGGCGGGGGTGAAGATGTCCGGGTGGACGATCTGCACCTCGTTGTTGAAGCGCTCGACCTTGCCGGAGATCAGGCGGCGCTGGCCCTTCGGGAGCAGCCGGTCGATGTGCTGGGCCGAGCCGCCGAACCAGATCAGGTGGACGAAGCCGGTGTCGTCGGTGGCGCGGACCTTGATCGGGACGCCGGGCTTGCCGGGCACGAGCAGGCGGTCGACGACGATGTCGAAGACCCCGACCTGGCCCTCGACAGCGTCGACGGCTGTCATCGGGCGGCGGACGATCAGGCCGGAGGGCGACAGGAACAGCAGGTCGCGCACCAGCGGCCCCGCCAGTTTCTGGACGAGCGGCAGGGTCTTCGGCCCCACGCCCTTCAGGGTGGAGACCTCCGCGAACAGGGGAAAGAGACTCGGCGGCCGCATATCCGACAGCATAGCTGGCGAAAGGCGGACTGGAACGCTATCTGACGCGCTTCATTGAAGTGCCCTAACGCTCGCCGCGCGGCGGCTCGCTGCATGAGGGCGCCTCCCAAGGACCATCAACGGGCAAGGAAGCTTGTGGCCGATATCGACGCGCGTCTGAAAGAGAGACTGGGCCGCATCGCCTTCCGGGCGTGGCGGCGGGGATTCCGCGAGGCCGACCTGGTGCTGGGGCCGTTCGTCGACCGGGTCGGGCCGACGCTGGACGAGACCGAACTGGATGCGCTGGAGGCCCTGCTGGCGCAGGACGACGATCACCGGCTCTATGCGTGGATCATCGGCACGGAGTCGACGCCGATCGAGCATGAGACGCCGGTGATGGCGAAGATCCGGGCCTTCATGCGTGACCATGTCGCCGCAGCCGTGGCCGAGGGGGCGGGTTGATGGACGCGATGGTCCCCAAACGCGACGATCGGGAACTGGGCGGGGCGCCGGAGGGGCTGGACGCCCTGACCGTGGCCGAACGGCTGGGAGCCGACGGCGGGGTCGGCGTCTTCGTGGCGCGGGACTACGCCCGCATGGGCGAGTTCGTCCAGGCGTTCCGGTTCTTCGCCAATGATGTTGAAGTCGTGGAGTTTCCGGCGTGGGATTGCCTGCCCTACGACCGGCTTAGCCCGACCTCGTCGGTGTCGGCCGAGCGGATGGCGGCCATGACACGGCTGGCCCAGCGCGATGCGGGCGACGGCCAGCCGCTGCTGGTGGGGAAGACCGTCAACGCCGGCCTGCAGCGGACGCCGCCGCGCGAGGTGACCTGCGGAGCCGGATTCGAATCCACGGTCGGGCTGGACCTCGATACGGAGGCGCTGGAGCGGTATTTCGCGGCCAACGGCTATATGCGCGCCTCGACCGTCTCGGAGAAGGGCGAGTTCGCGGTGCGCGGCGGGGTGATCGACGTCTATCCGCCGGGGTTCGAGGAGCCGGTCCGGCTGGACATGTTCGGCTCCGAGCTGGAATCGATCCGCACCTTCGATCCGGCGACCCAGAGATCGACCGGGCAGCTGCGCGACGTGTCGCTGGCCCCGGTGTCGGAAGCGCTGTTGGACGCCGACAGCATTTCCCGCTTCCGCACCGGCTATCTGGCCCTGTTCGGGACGCCGGGCGACGATCCGCTCTATGCCGCGGTCAGCGAGGGCGCAAGGCGGCAGGGCATGGAGCACTGGCTGCCGCTGCTCTACGACCGGCTGGAGACGCTGTTCGACTATCTGCCCGACGAGGCGCGGCTGTTTCTGGACAACCAGGTCGAGGCGGCGAGGGCCGAACGCTGGAACCTGACCAGGGACGCCTACGACGCCCGGCGCGACGCGGCCATGGGCAAGGGCGGCGCCGCCTATCGGGCGCTGCCGCCGGAGCGGCTTTATCTGCCGGAGAGCGACTGGAATGGAGCGCTGGCGGGGCGGTGGGTCCGACGGCTGTCGCCGTTCGAGGGCGCGGGCGAGAACGCCGGCGGCCGGCTCGGGCGCAGTTTCGCCGCGGAACGGGCCCAGGACAGCGTCAATCTGTTCGAGGCGGTGGCGCGGCACGCCGAGGCGGTCAAGGCGGCCGGCAAGCGGGTGCTGTTCGCGTCGTGGACCGAGGGTTCGTCCGAGCGGCTGGCCTCGATGCTGGCCGACCACGGGCTCGAGCACGTCGTGGCGGTGCGGGACTGGGCCGATGTGCAGAAGGCTCCGAAGGACCTGTATCTGCGCGGCGTTCTGCCGGTGGAGCACGGCTTCGAGACCGACGACATCGCCGTCATCTCGGAGACCGACATCCTCGGAGACCGGCTGGCGCGGCCGAAGAAGAAGCGGCGGGCCTCGAACTTCCTCGCCGAGGCCTCGGCCCTGACCACCGGCGACCTGGTGGTCCACCTCGACCACGGCATCGGCCGCTACGAGGGGCTGAAGACGCTGGAGATCCAGGAGGCGCCGCACGATTGTCTGGAATTGCTCTACGCCGGTGAGAGCAAGCTCTATCTACCCGTTGAAAACATTGACCTGCTGACCCGCTACGGCAGCGAGGCCGAGGGCGTGCAGCTGGACCGTCTGGGCGGGGCAGGCTGGCAGGCGCGCAAGGCCAAGGCGAAGCAGCGGCTGCGCGACATGGCCGAGGGGCTGATCGCCCTCGCGGCCAAGCGCAGCCTGCGGACGTCGGATGCGATCACGCCGCCGCAGGGACTGTTCGACGAATTCTGCGCCCGCTTCCCCTACGAAGAGACCGACGACCAGCTGGCCGCCATCGGCGACGTGCTGGAGGACCTCGGCAAGGGCACGCCGATGGACCGGCTGATCTGCGGCGACGTCGGCTTCGGCAAGACCGAGGTCGCCCTGCGGGCGGCCTTCGTTGTGGCCATGACCGGCCAGCAGGTTGCCGTGGTCTGCCCGACCACCCTGCTGGCGCGGCAGCATTTCAAGACCTTCAGCGAGCGGTTCGCCGGCTGGCCGGTCAAGGTGCGCCACCTGTCGCGCATGGTGACCGCCAAGGATGCGGCCGAAACGCGGGCGGGGTTGAAGGACGGCAGCTTCGAGATCGTGGTCGGCACCCATGCGGTGCTCAGCGAACAGGTCGGGTTCAAGGATCTGGGCCTGGTGATCGTCGACGAGGAGCAGCACTTCGGCGTCAAGCACAAGGAGAAGCTGAAGAGCCTGCGCGCCGACGTGCACCTGCTGACCCTGACCGCGACGCCGATTCCGCGGACGCTGCAGATGGCGCTTTCGGGCATTCGCGAGATGTCGATCATCGCCACCCCGCCGGTCGACCGGCTGGCGGTGCGGACCTATGT
>JAAXIW010000301.1:0-2259 GCA_012270135.1 Brevundimonas sp.
CAGGTGATGTGCTTGGCCGCCGGCGGATCGCTGGCCGGGAAGGTCTCCTCGACGCTCTCGTCGATCAGCGCTTCCTGGTGGCTTTCGGCCTTGCGCTCATCCTCGCACAGCTGGTCCGTCTTGCCCTCCTGCCGCTCGGCCCTGCGGGCATAGGGCTGGTCGTCGGCCGGGGCCTGCTGGTGATCGGGATTGTGGCGGTCGGTCATGTCGGTCTCCTCAGTTCGAGGGATGGTCTTCGTCGCCGTCCGGGCCGTAGCCCAGGCCGGCGATGTCGTCGTCGGACAGGCGCTTGGCCTCCCAGTGGGCCGCGCTGGCCTGGGCGCCGCGGGAATTCCGCATCAGGCCGGAATAGACCAGCTCGATCTCGTCCGGTCCGCTGAGGCCCGAGCTCTCGCCGTCGATCTCGGTCAGGCGCTGGCCATCGACGCCGAGCAGGGCGTCCGCCTCGGCCTCGACGCCCGAGGCGCCGAGCTCGTCGTCGATATCCTCGACGGCGTCCTCGTCGGCGTCTTCCTCGTCGGCGTCGCCGTCCGCCTGGGTGACGTCCAGCACCGGGTCGGCCTCGTCCAGCAACAGATCGCCGTCGCCCTCATCGTCGATGTGGGTTTCGTCATAGGTTTCAGACTGTTCCTGGTCGTCCGAATAGTCGTCCAGTCGCGGCATCCGACTTCTCCCTGCTTCGGGAGATCAACGCCCCTGCCTCAGCCCGCGTTCCCCGCCGCCACCGCTTCCTCCAGCGCCGCCCGGACGCGGTCGATGGCGCCCTCCCAGTCCCCGAAGCTGTCGCGCCGGAAATAGCGCAGGTGCGGATAGAAGGGGTACCGTTCCGTGCCCAGGAAATGCCAGTCGTCGGGGGCGGTGATCATCCAGGCGGTCCCGCCGACCGCCGCCGCCAGATTGGTCCCGGCGATGCCCGGCCCGATGACCAGATCCAGCGCCGCCGACAGCGCCGCCACATCCTCCAGATCGTCCTTCAGGTCGATCGGCGGGGTCCAGATCGACACCCCCGCCGCCTCCGCCGCCGCCAGATCGTCGGTCACGTCGCCGCACTGCAGGTTGACCATCACCGCGCCCGGCGTGGTCAGCACCGGCCGCCAGCGTTCGAAGCTCGAGAAATAGCGGGCCCGTGACCCGGTCAGCACCAGACTCTTCCAGTGCAGGCCGACCTTCAGCCCCGGCCCCAGCTCGTCCAGCGCCGCCTTCCAGTGGGCGACCTTGTCCGGATCGGGGACCAGATAGCCGCGTCGCTCCGGGAAGGCGTCGATGGACGGCCGGAAGACCGCCAGCAGGGAGGCCATGGGGATCCAGCCGTCGACGCCGCCTCCCAGCGCCTCGACGAAGGGCACGTATCGGGTAATCCGCCCCTCCAGCTTGACCGACCGGTGCGAACCCACGACGGCGGTGGGGAACGCGCGCTGGAACAGGCCGATCAGCCGCGGCTCCACGGCCACGAAGACCTGCCCCTCGGGACCGACCGCCTCGATGGCGTCGCCGACGCAGGTCCCGAACACCATCTCGTCGGCCAGGCCCTGTTCGCCGACGATCAGCAGCCGCTTGCCGCGGACAGCCTCCGTCTTCGGGTCCCAGCGCGGGGCGTCGACGGCGACCCGCATGGCCTCGGGCAGGTGCGGGTCCAGCCGGACCTCGTAGGCCTCGAACCCTTCCGGGATGCGCCCCAGGGTCATCAGCAGCATGGCCCGCGCCATCCGCATCATGGCCTGCTCGTAGGGACTTTCGGCGCCGGGCAGGGCGGCGTCGATATCCTCCAGCGCCCCCGGAGCGTCGCCCAGCGGCTGGCGGGCGTTGGCGCGATTGTAGCGCGCCTTGGCGAAGGCCGGATCGTGCCGCAGCGCCTCCTCGAAGAAGGTCAGGGCCGTGCCCATGTCGCCCTGGTCGCTCAGCACCGTGCCCAGCGTGTTCCACAGCACCGGCGATTCGGGTTCGACCCCCAGCAGGGCCCGCAGCGTCTCGATGGCGTCGCCGTAGCGTTTCTGGTCGCGCAGCACGCAGGCCAGATTGTTGGTCGCCTCGACATGCCCCGGATCGGCGGCGAGGTATTTCAACAGCAGCTTTTCGGCGATCTCCAGATAGCCCATCTGCTGCGCCAGCCGGCCCAGATCATGCGCCACATCGGTTTCGTTCGGCAGCAGTTTCAGCGCCGCCTCATAGGCCTGCAGCGCCTGACCCAGATCGCCCGACTTCTCGCGGCAGATGGCCAGCACATGCCAGGCCAGGCCGTTGGTCTCGTCCATCTTCAGG
>JAAXIW010000301.1:2269-7627 GCA_012270135.1 Brevundimonas sp.
GCCAGCGGGCGCGACCGCCGGCGGATCGCCGCGGGGGAGGCGGAGTCGCCGGCGACTCCCTGGGCGGCGGGGGCGAGCCCGTGGATCTGTTCGGGCGACAACTCGACGGCGGACATGCGGTGATCCTGCAATGATCCCGCGACCATGACCGGCGGATCACAAGGGATGGTTAACCACGACTCTTTAGCTTGCGTTCGTTCCGGCTTCCTACCGTCGCCGTGCGCCTGTCAGGAGACGCCCCGAATGCCGCTGAAGCTGTCGCTCAAGCCCGGTGAGAAATTCGTTCTCAACGGGGCCGTCGTCCAGAACGGCGACCGGCGTGGCGTGCTGATCCTGCAGAACAAGGCCAGCG
The DNA here is from genome assembly GCA_012270135.1 of Brevundimonas sp. Taxonomy (GTDB): domain Bacteria; phylum Pseudomonadota; class Alphaproteobacteria; order Caulobacterales; family Caulobacteraceae; genus Brevundimonas. The sequence goes on from JAAXIW010000301.1 coordinate 2,622, forward strand.
TGCTGCGCGAGAAGGACATCATGCAGCCCGAGGACGTCAACAGCCCGGCGAAGCGCGTCTATTTCCCCGTGATGATGATGTACCTCGACGAAAGCGCGGCGCCCAAGGTCTACGACGAGTTCGCCATGCGGCTTACCGAGTTCATGGGCGCGACCCGCAATCCGCAGGTGCTGGCGGACTGCGTGGCGACGTCGCGGCATGTGATGTCGCGCGAATATTACAAGGCCCTGATGGCGGCCCGGAAACTGGTGGATTACGAGGAAGGTCTGGCGAATGTCGCTTCAGGCGTACAAGACCGCGGCGACGCGGGCTGAAAACCCGCGAGAGATGGAATATCGGCTGTTCGGGCAGGTCACCCGCGCGCTGATGCACGCCTCGACGGTGGACCCGGCCGACGTCGCCACGCGAATCGACGCCCTCGACTGGAACCGGCGCCTGTGGTCGACCCTGGCCACCGACTGCGCCAGCCCCGACAACGCCATGGACAAGTCGCTGCGGGCCCAGATCATCTCGATCAGCCTGTTCGTCAGCAAGCATTCGTCGGCGGTCATGCGCTGGGTGGACGACTTCGAGGATTTGATCGACATCATAAAGATGGTGATGCAGGGGCTGGCCGGTCCCGGCCCGGGGACCGCCCAGGCCGCCTAGCCGGCCCGGCGGATCAACTCGTCGGCGAGCTCCGCGGTCAGATAACCGTCCGCCAACCGCCCGTTCGCCATCTGCCAGCGCCGCAGGGCCGCCCGCGTATTGGCTCCGATGACCCCGTCGATGCCCTGGGTGTCGTAACCCATGACCGTCAGGGCGCGCTGGGCGCCGATGCGCTGGTCGCGTGACAACGGGCCGTCGTCGGGCCAGGTCCCGACCAGTCCCGGCCGGCCCTGAACGCCATCCGCCGTCAGGCCGATCGCCAGGGCGTAGCTGACCGAATTGTTGTAGCGCCGGATCACATAGTGGTTCGGCAGGGCCAGGAAGGCCGGCCCCCGCGCCCCCTGCGGCAGCAGGATGGTCGCCTCCTCGCGCGCTTCGGCGGCGTTGGGCGCGCCGCCGTGCGCCAGGGTCACGCCCTTCGCCGCCCAGTACGACCACGGATGACGAGGACCCTCGGCTTCGGAATAGTCGAAATTGGACGGCAGGCGGACCTCGTAGCCCCAGGTCTGGCCGCGCTTCCAGCCGGCCTGGGCCAGCAGGTTGGCGGCCGAGGCAAGGGCGTCGGCGTCCGAACCCCAGATATCGACCAGACCGTCCTCGTTCTGATCGACTCCGAGGCGCAGATAATTGTCCGGCATGAACTGGGTCTGGCCCATGGCCCCGGCCCAGCTGCCTTTCAGCCCGGCGCGTGACCGGCGGCCGTCGACGACGATGTCCAGCGCGTCCTTCAGCTGGGCCTCGGCCCACTCGCGTCGGCGCCCGTCATAGGCCAGCGTGGCCAGCGACCGGATCACGTCGAAATCACCCTGCACCTGGCCGAAGGCCGACTCCTGGGCCCAGACGGCGACGAGGATCTCGGACGGCACCCCGTAACGCTGCACCACCGACCACGGCGCCCGGTCGGTGCGCTGCCGGGCCTGGGCGATCCGCGTCGCGGTGACGGCGTTCTGGATATAGGCCCCCGCGGGGCGGCTGAACTCGGGCTGGTTGCGGTCGAGGCGGATCACGGTGGGATCGGGCTCCAGCCCGGCCAATTCCCGCTCGTAGGCCGCCCGGCGAGATCCGCCGTGACGCGCGAGGAAGCCCTGCTTCCAGCCGTCGAAACCGGTCTGGTCCACCGCCGGTGCGACAGGGACCGGCGCCGGGGCCGCGGGCGGCGCCTCGGGCTGGACCGGCGCGGGTGTGGGCGCCGCCATGGGAGGAGGGTCCGGCAGCATGGGCGCGCAGGCGGCGACGGTTCCGACGAGGATGAGGCGAAGGCTGAAACGCATGATCTGCAAGCTAAACTCCCGGGCGCACAGGGCCTCATAACAAGTCCGCGAGTCTTGCGCGACGCCTGCAGCGCCCGGATGGAGAAAGCGTCGCCGTAAAATTCCCCGACCGGCGTCGTTAACCCTCAATTTCCGCGACGTCGTAACCGCTTCGATCGCATAAGGCGGATGTCCTCTAAGACCGATACGGCCTGGTGGCGGAGGGGCTACGCGTCGGGCATGCAAGCCCGAAGACCCTCCGTTCGACCCGGAGGCCAGGCCTCCAGTCCCTGCCGCGGCGAAGTTCGCCGGAATCGCCTGCCAGTCTGGTTGACGCGGCGCACAAGCCTCTCTATACGCACCGCTCCGCCGCAGGTCCGTCCCGCGGCTTTTCTGTTTGCTTCGCCTCGAGACGCGCTCAAGCACTGAGCCGCCGCGCGGTGGAGGGTAGCGCTCCAAGGATTACGACCATGAAGGTCCGCAGCTCGCTCAAGTCGCTCAAGGGTCGCCACCGCGACTGCAAGGTCGTGCGCCGCAAGGGCATCGTCTACGTGATCAACAAGACGGACCCGCGCTTCAAGGCCAAACAGGGCTAGGCGCCTTCGCGCCGGTTCCGGCGCGGCCGAAAGTTTCGAGGCTGCGGACTTGTCCGCAGCCTTTTTCGCGCCCGGCGTTGAGTCGGGAGCCGCGACGTGATTAGCGTCGACCTGTCTTTCCGGAGTTCCCGCCATGGCCGATGACGCCGCTTTCGATTCGTCCCCCGACGTCCTGACCGCCACCGCCCAGGGACGGCTGCGCACCATCATCGAGCGGCTCGAGCGCCTGGAAGAGGACAAGCAGGCGGTGATGGCCGACATGAAGGAGGTCTTCGCCGAGGCCAAGGGCGAGGGCTACGACGTCAAGATTCTCCGCAAGGTCATCCGCATCCGCAAGCAGGACAAGGCCAAGCGCCAGGAAGAGGACGCCATCCTCGACCTCTACATGTCCGCCCTCGGCGAGATCTGACCCTGAAGCGAACCGGCTTCGGCGCGGGGAAGGGCGGTTCGAAGACGCCGCCCTCTCCGTTCGAGGCCGAACGCAAGGCCGCTCAGCGCGCTGCTCTCAACGCTCTCAGGCGCGCCAAACGCGCCGCCGACAAGGCCGGCGTCACGCTGTCCGAATGGGAGGGCGAGTTCCTCGAGTCCGTGTCGGAACGGGTCAAGACCCACGGCCGCGCCTTCGGCGATCCCGAACTGGGCGCGCCGGGTCAGGCCCTGTCGTCGATGCAGGGGCGCAAACTCAGGGAGATCACCGCCAAGGCCAAGGGTGAGGAGCCCAGGCGGCGCTGGGGGCGCAAGGCCCCCAGGCCGTCGGACGACTGATCAGAACAGGATCTTGCGCAGCGACAGGCTGACGCTGCGGCCTTCGGGATCGAGATAATCCGGCTGATAGTTCAGCGGCGTATCGCCCGCGCTGCTGGTCACCTCGGTGCGGCTGTCGAACAGATTGTTGATCCCCAGCTGCAGGCGGGATCCCTTGAGCCACGAATAGCGCTCGACCCAGCTGGCCTGGGCGCCGAGGTCGACGAACAGGTTGAGGTTGACCGTCGTCCGGCCCGAGAAATTCAGGTCGGGGCCGGTCCCGCCGTCGATGCGGGTGCTGTCGGTCCAGTTGGCGCGCAGGAAGGCGCCCATGCCGTCCTTGAATACGCCCAGATTGCCCTGGACTTCGTGACGCGGGCTGCCGCCCCGCCCGGACGTGGCGGCGCCGTCCAGCAGGTCGAGGACCGGCAGGCCGTCGGCGATCAGGATCTGATCCTGGATGCGATAGGTATGGTAGAGCGACAGCACGAAGCGGCCCTGGCCCGGCTGCATGCCGCCGCCCCGGCCGCGGCCGCCGCCCCCCACGCGCATCACGGGACCGCCGCCGCCCTCGCGGCGCCCGCCTCGGGGACCGTCTCCGCCGCCCGGGCCACGGACCACCACCGGGCCGCCGCCGGTTCCGCCCCGGGCGGCTTCGCCCGCCGGCTGCGGCGTCGGAGTTCCGAACGCCTTGGAGAAGTTGAAACCGGTGCGGATGTCCTCGCGCTCGGCGAGGGCGAAATTCAGGGGACGAGCGTCGATCGAGATCAGGTTTCCGGCCAGGTCTCGCGTGAACCGGCCCGGCAGGGCGGCTTCCAGCTCCGAGGTGATGGTCGGGAAGCTGTTGATCGAATCTTCGACGGTGGTGCGCGTCCAGGTCGAGTTGATCCGCAGATCCTCGTCGGTGAATGGCTCCAGGGTGACCCCGGCCTTCCACGTGCGCCGGGTCTCGGCGTCGAGGTTGGGATTACCGCCCTCGAACCGCGTGATCTGCACGGTGTCGCCGGTGGCGAAGTCGAACACCGGAACGTTCGGAGTCGCGATCAGCGGGTTGTTGAGCTGGCTGATGCTCGGCGCGCCCTCCTCGTCGGTGTAGCTGGCGAGGAAGGACAGCTTTTCGATCGGGGACCAGTTGACCGTGGCGCCGAAGATCGACAGGCCGCCGAAATCGGACAGGTCCTCGAAGCCGGCGTTGATGCTGACCGAGAGGTCGCCGAGCGCCGGCAGCACATCCGTGCGGCGGCTGGCGATCGGGAAGCTGAAATTGCTCAGGCCGCTGACCCGGTCACGCGACTGTTTGCGCTCGGTGGTCACGCCGCCGCGGGTGCTGGTCGAGTCGAGGGACAGGCTGTCGGCCCCGACCTTGAAGGTCGTGGAGACGCCGCCGGCCGGAAGCTCCAGAAGGTCGCCGTTGAGCACGAACTCGGTGTCGAGGCGCTGCGACACCGATCGGGCGGTGTCGTTGGCGACGCGCGTGAAGTCGGCGGGCGCCAGCACCCCGAACGGATTGGCGGAAGCGTCGCCCGCGTCGAGCCGGGCCTGGAAGGGCGCGGCGCCGTAGCCGCGGCCGGTGACGGTGTCGGTCTCGTTGCGCGTGAACTCGCCGTTGAAGGTCCAGCGCCATTCCTCGCCGAGGAAACCGTCCAGCAGGAAACCGACCTCGCTCGTCAGGGTGTCCGTCTGCCGACCCAGGGCCGCGGCGTCGTCCAGGTAGCGGTAGCCCAGCCCGTCGTCGGCAGAGGGCGAGCAGGTAGGGCGGTCGGGGAGG
>JAAXIW010000059.1 GCA_012270135.1 Brevundimonas sp.
GCCCTATATGGGCGGCGTGACCCAGCTCGGAGCCTGACGCCATGAAAACCCTCACCCTGACCCTGACCCTCGCAGCCGTCGGCGGCATGGCGCTCGGAGCCTGCGCCATGGGTCCGGCCAACACCGCCCCGCCGCCGGCCGGATTCGATGTGTCGGGCGGCCAGTTCGAGGGCTGGGTGCGGGTGACGGGCGAGGAGTTCCAGCTATTCGCCGAGCAGCGCGACCTGCGCACGCCGGGTTCGCGGGCCTGCGTCTCGGGCGCGCTGCCGCGCAATCTGCAGCGGGCGTCGGGCGACATTTCGGGCTCGCAGGTGCGGTTCTTCGGCCGGACCCTGGCCTGGGCCGGGCGGAACCAGGCGGAGAGCCACGACTGGCAGGGCTCGAACATCGTCAATGGCTGCCGCAAGGACGTGGTGATCCTGGCCGACCGGGTCGAGGTGCTGCGGTAGGGCGCCGCCCCGCCCGATTTTTGGGGTGCGCCGCGCGGGCGCAGGCTTTAGTCAGGCGGCATGCGAATCCTCCTGACCAATGACGACGGCATCGAGGCCGAGGGGCTGGAATGCCTGGAGCGGATCGCGCGGACGCTGTCGGACGACATCTGGACGGTCGCGCCGCAGGTCGAGCAGTCGGGCAAGGGACGGGGGATCACCCTGACCGAGCCGCTGCGGGTCAATGCGATCGGCGAGAAGCGGTTCGCGGTGACGGGGACGCCGACCGACTGCGTCGTGCTGGCGGTCAACGACCTGATGCCGGAGCGGCCCGATCTGGTGCTGTCGGGGGTCAATCGCGGACACAATGTCGGCGAGGACTGCTCCTATTCGGGGACGGTGGCGGGGGCGCTGCAGGGCATGGCCTTCGGCATCCGCTCCATCGCCCTGAGCCAGTCGCTGGAGCGGTTCCACGACGCGGTGACGGCGCACTGGGAGACGGCCGAGGCGTTCGCCCCGGCGATCATCCGCCGGCTGCTGGACCAGCCGTGGCAGGCGGGCGTGGTGATGAACCTCAACTTCCCGGCGCGGCCGCCGGAATCGGTCGAACAGGTCGAGGTGACGCGGCAGGGCTTCCGCGACATCGGCGAGATGCACGCGGTTCGGCGCACCGACCTGAGGGGGCGGGACTATTACTGGATGACCTTCCGCGGATCGAAGCAGAACCATGCGGCGGGGACCGACCTGCGGGCCATGGACGAGGGGAAGATTTCGGTCACGCCGCTGCACATCGACCTGACGCACATGCCGAGCGTGCATGACCTGAAGGGCGTGCTGGGCGGGGCGCCGCCGAAGACGGTGGCGGCGGAATGAAGCTGAACGACGATCGCGCCGGGCGGCTGATCCTCGGGCTGCGGCAGCAGGGGGTGACGGAGCCGCGCGTGCTGGAGGCGATGGAGTCGATCGACCGCGCGGTGTTCGTGCACGAGAAATTCCTCGATCAGGCGTGGGAGGATCAGGCCCTGCCGATCGACTGCGCCCAGACGATCTCGCAGCCCTATATCGTCGGCCTGATGACCCAGGCGCTGGACGTGCAGCCGCGCCACCGGGTGCTGGAGATCGGCACCGGCAGCGGCTACCAGGCGGCGGTGCTGAGCCGGCTGGCGCGCTATGTCTATTCGGTGGAGCGCTATCGCAGCCTGCTGAGCGAGGCCGAGCGGCGGCTGAAGGAACTGAAGATCGACAACGTCATCACCCGCCACGGCGACGGCGGGCTGGGCTGGCCGGAGCAGGCCCCGTTCGACCGGATCATGGTCACGGCGGCGGCGCCGGGCGAGCCGACGGAGCTGCTGCACCAGCTGAAGCCGGGCGGGATTCTGGTGTGCCCGGTGGGTCGGGGATCGGTGCAGAGGCTGCACCGCTATGTCAGTCTGGAGGACGGCTCGTTCCGGCGCGAGAGCCTGGCCGAGGTGCGATTCGTGCCGCTGGTCGAGGGGACGGCGCGGGAAGGGTGAAGGGGAGGCGGGAGCAAGCTCCTGTTAACCTTCCCGCCCAACTTTGGCGCGGTTTACGGGGTCTGGTCCGGCGGGGCGAGAGTCGAGTTTGAGGAGCGGGCGAATGATCGGGATCAGGGCGGGGCTGAAGGAGCTGGCGGTGCTGGGGGCGATGAGCCTGACGGCGGCGTGCGCGAGCTATCCGACCGAGCCGCGCTATTCGATCCACGCCGAACCGCCGCCGCCGCCTGTGCGCAACTATCCGGCGCCCCCCGCCGCGCCCGCGCCGAGCGGGGAAGGCGTGCGCGGCCCGACCAACCCGGCCTATGAGACGCCGCCGCCCGCGGGCGCGCCGGTCGCGGAGATCGAGGGCGGGGCGCTGGACGCGCCGGTGGGGACGAGGCCCTATCAGCCGGCGGCCGGACCCGCCTCGGAAGGGTTCGCCAGCCCTCCGCCGCCCGCCTCGGGCGCCCCGGTGGTCGCCGGAGCCGCCTATGTGATCCAGCCGGGCGACACCATTTCCGGCATCGGACGGCGCTTCCAGACGCCGGTGCAGACGCTGATCGATCTGAACGGCCTGGGGCCGAGGGCCGATGTGTCGCCGGGCCAGCGCGTCATCCTGCCCGCCTCCGCGGTCGACATCGGCGGCGATCCCTACGCCACCGGGCCGTCGCCGACAGGAGTCTATGTCGCCGACGCGGGCGTGCCGCCGCGGCCGCCCCCGCCGCCGCCGCCGGCGGCCCCGGCGCCGGCCCCCCCGCCCCGGTCGCGGGCCGCCAGGGCCGGGCCGCTGGTAACGCCAGCGGCCACGACGGTGGGTCTGGACTGGCCGGTGCGGGGCGACATCCTGCGCCGCTTCGGACCGGTCGGCATGGGCGAGCGCAACAACGGCGTCAACATCGGCGCGCCCCAGGGGACCGAGGTGCGCGCCTCGGCGGCCGGGCGGGTCGGCTATGTCGGCGACGATCTGGCCGGGCAGGGGCTGACGGTGCTGATCGTGCACCGCGACGGCTGGCGCTCGGTCTATGGCCACCTCGGCTCGGCTACGGTGCGCGACGGCGACGACGTGCAGGCCGGTCAGGCGATCGGGACGGTCGGCACGACGGCCGGGGACGGCCGGCCCTCGATCCATTTCGAGACCTGGCGGATGCGCGGCGACGAGCCGACGGCGATCGACCCGCTCAGCGTGTTGCCGCGCTGACGCAAACGACGGGTTCCGACCAGGCGCCGCGTTGCAATGTGAGGCGGCGCACCCTAGGTTCCGCGCCTCATTTTCAAGGGCGCCGCGGGGGCCCGTTGCCAGAGAACATCGATGACTTCGACTGACGGCGGCCTGATGGCCATGTTGATCCAGTTCGCCCCGATCATCCTGATCGGCGTGATGGGCTATCTGCTGCTGGTCCGGCCGCAGATGAAACAGGCCAAGCTGCATCGCGAGATGATCGCCGCGCTGAAGCGCAACGACACCGTGGTGCTGTCCAACGGCATGATCGGCAAGGTGACCCGGGTCGAGACCGACGAGGCCATGGTCGAGATCGCCCAGGGCGTGAACGTCCGCGTGGTCAAGGGCATGATCACCCAGGTGCGCGACCGCACTGGCGTGGCCGCCAACGACACCAAGCAAGTCACCAAGGCCTGACCGCAACGCTCTGAAAGGTCGGGGAAGCCCGCATGATCCATCTGTCGCGCTGGAAGGTCATTCTTCTCGCCCTGTCGTTCGCATTCGGGCTGTTCTTCGCCTATCCGAACGTGCTGACCGCCGAGCAGAAGGCGGCGCTGCCGGGCTGGCTGCCCAAGAGCGGGGTCAATCTGGGCCTCGACCTGCAGGGGGGCTCGTACCTGCTGCTGGAAGTCGATGTCCCGGCCATGCGCGAGCAGCGGCTGACCAACCTCGGCGAGGACGCCCGCACGGTTCTGGGCGAGGCGGGGGTCGAGATCTCCGGCATCGTTCAGGACGGGTCGGGCGTGGTGGTGACCCTTGCCGATCCCGCCACCATGGACCGGGCGCTGGAGGTCATGCGGCCGCTGGTCGCCGGCGCCGGGACGGGCGGGATCGCGGACCGCACGGTCCAGCGCCAGGGCGAGGACCGCATCCGCTACGCCTTCACGTCGCGGGCGATGGATTCGATGGCGTCCGACGCCGTCACCCAGTCGATCGAGGTGGTCCGCCGGCGGATCGACAGCCTCGGCACGCGCGAGCCGTCGATCACCCGCCAGGGCGCCGACCGGATCGTGATCCAGGCGCCGGGCGCGAGCGACCCGGCTGAACTGGAACGGATCATCGGCAAGACGGCCCAGCTGACCTTCCAGATGGTCGATGTCGAGAATTCGATCGACGAGGCCCTGGCCGGCTTCCCGCCGCCGGACGCCGAGATCGTCCCGGACGCCAACGGCATTCCCTACCTGGTCAAGAAGCGGGTGCTGGTCTCGGGCGAGAACCTGACCCGGGCCGAGGTCACGACCGATCAGAACCGTCAGACCGCCATCGGCTTCCGCTTCGACGGCGCCGGGGCCCGCCGCTTCGGCGACGCCACCGCCCAGAACATCGGCAAGCCGTTCGCCATCATCCTCGACGGCGTGGTCATTTCCGCCCCGAACATCCGTTCCGCGATCACCGGCGGCTCGGGCATCATCGAGGGCAGCTTCACGATCCAGGAAGCGTCGGAAATGGTGAACCTGCTGAACGGCGGGGCCCTGCCGGCGCCGCTGAAGGTCGAGGAACGCCGGACGGTGACCGCCGAGCTCGGCGCTGACGCGGTCGCGGCGGGGGCCCTGTCGACCCTCATCGGAGCGGTCATCATTGTCGCCTTCATGTTCCTGTCCTACGGACTGCTGTTCGGCGGCATCTCGGTGATCGGACTGGTCCTGAACGGCCTGCTGATCATCGCCGCCATGTCGATGACCGGGGCGGCCCTGACCCTGCCCGGCATCGCCGGCCTGGTGCTGACCTTCGCCGTGGCCGTGGATGCGAACGTGCTGATCTATGAGCGGATGCGCGACGAGGCCCGGGCCGGTCGATCGGTGATCGCCTCGCTGGACGCCGGCTTCAACAAGGCCATGGGCACCATCATCGACGCCAACCTGACCACCCTGGTCGCAGCCGCGATCATGTTCGTGCTCGGCGCCGGCCCGGTGAAGGGCTTCGCCTGGACGCTGAGCATCGGCGTCTTCACCTCGATGCTGTCGGCCGTGCTGGTCGCGCAGGTCGCCCTGGCGTGGTGGCTGAAGGTCGCCAAGCCCAAAAAACTGCCGATCGCGGAGTGATGGCGATGCGTGGATGGCCCCTGATCAAACTGCTGCCGACGCGGACGAACCTGAAGTTCGTCAAGTACGCCAAGGCGTTCGGCGCCCTGTCGGCCGTGCTGGTGATCGCCTCGATCGTCGGCTGTTTCTGGCCCGGCCTGAACATGGGCATCGACTTCCGCGGCGGCGCCTCGCTGGAGGTGTCCAAGCCGGCCGGGCAGGTCGTGGCCCTGGACGAACTGCGGAGCGCCGTGGCTGACCTCGGTCTCGGCGACGTCGGCGTGCAGGGCATCGCGCGGCGGGAAACCGACGTCGACGACGGCTCGACCGCTATCGTCCGCTTCCAGATCCCCGAAGGCAGCAACCAGACCGAAGTGGTCCAGCGGGTCGAGACCGCCATCACCGGTGCGGTGGGCGAGGTGACCTATTCCGAGGTGGCCGTGGTCGGTTCCAAGGTGTCGGGCGAGCTGTTCACCTCCGGCATGCTGGCCCTCGGCCTCGCCGTGGTGCTGATGTTCGCCTACATCTGGTTCCGCTTCGAGCCGCAGTTCGGCTTCGGCGCGATCGCCGGCCTTGCGCACGACGTCATCCTGGTGTTCGGGCTGATCGTGCTGCTCAGGCTGGAGTTCAGCCTGAACATGGTCGCCGCCATCCTGACCGTCATCGGCTATTCGATGAACGACACTGTCGTGGTGTTCGACCGCCTGCGGGAGAACCTGCGCAAGTACAAGACCATGCCGCTGCGCGAGGTGATCGACCTGTCGATCAACGAGACCCTGTCGCGGACCATCATCACCGGCGTCACGGCGATCATGGTGCTGGCGGCCCTGGCGGTGTTCGGCGGCGAGGCCCTGTTCGGCTTCTCCATCGCCCTGATGGCCGGCATCATCATCGGCACCTATTCGTCAGTCTATGTGGCCGCGCCGATCATCCTGCTGTGGGGCGTCAAGCGCGGCGGCGCGGCGGACGACGCCACCCCGATCAAGCTGGGCATGGCGAGCCGGCCGTAGGGCGGCCGGAGACCCGCTCCCCTTTTGTCGGGGGGCGGATACCCACAAACTCTTTCGGTTTTTGTCGGAGAGGCGCGGCGCTATGGTCGCGCTTCAACGATTCTCGCCCGGGGAGGGGCGTCAGACATGTTCGGCAATCTGCTTTCGAACTTCCGCACCACCGTCCTGCTCAGCCTGGTGTTCGCGGGCGTGATGATCTTCGCCTTCGGCAGCGTGGCGCCGGGCGGCTTCGACCTGATCTTCTGGCAGGCGGTGTTCCGCTGGACCCACGTCGTGGCCGGCATCCTGTGGATCGGCCTGCTGTGGTATTTCAACTTCGTCCAGATCCGGGTCATGCCGTCGATTCCGGCCGAGCTGAAGCCGGCGATCGGCAAGCACATCGCGCCCGAGGCCCTGTTCTGGTTCCGCTGGTCGGCGCTGGCCACGGTCGTCGCCGGCCTCGCCCTGGCCTTCAGCCGCGGCCACGCCTACGCCGTCGAGGTGCTGAGCTTCGGTCTGGTCGGCGGCCTGACCGAGGATCAGAAGGGCTACACCCTGCTGGGCATCGGCGTCTGGCTGGCCATCATCATGTTCCTCAATGTCTGGGGCATCATCTGGCCGAACCAGAAGCGGGCCCTGGGCATCGTTCCGGCCGAGGACGACGTCAAGGCGAAGGCGGCCCGCGTCGCCATGCTGGGCAGCCGCACCAACATGCTGCTGTCGCTGCCGATGCTGACGGCCATGGCGATGTACCAGACCCTGTTTGGCTGATCCGGCCTCATCGCTGGACGAGCAGCTCCGCGCGGCCGACCCCGACCGCTGGCTGTCGAGCCGGTTCGTGGCGGACGCGCGGGCGCGGGCGGCCCTGATCGCGCTCTATGCCTTCGAGGCGGAATTGCTGGCCATTCCGACGCGGGTCACCCAGCCGCTGCTGGCCGAGATGCGCTATGTCTGGTGGCGCGACCAGATGGACGGGGTGTTCGCGGGTGAGCCGCGCAAGGGCCATCCGGTGCTGGAGGCCCTGACCGACGCCGTCGGGCGGCATGGGCTGGAGCGGGCGCCGTTCGAGGCCCTGATCGCGGCGCACATCGGCCGGGTGCACGGCGAGCCGCACGATCTGGACGCCTTCTACGTCGGGCCGATGCAGGTGGCGGCGAGACTGCTGGCCGGGCCGGGGCATGAGGCGGCGGTCGTCGAGGCCGGGCGGGGCTGGGGCTGGTCGCCGCCGGGCCGGGGCGAGGAGGCGCTGGCGGGAAATCCGCGCGCCCGCGCGTCCAAGCTGCGCGCCGCCGTCCGCACCGAGGCCCCTGTCTGGGAGGCCTCGGCATGAGGATCTCGGAGGTCTTCCATCGCCTCGTG
>JAAXIW010000116.1 GCA_012270135.1 Brevundimonas sp.
CATCCACGGCATCGTCTATCCGCACCCGACCATGTCCGAGGCCATGCACGAGGCCTCGCTGGACGCCTACCAGCGGGTGCTGCACATCTAGGGCGGATGATCCGCGCTCCGGCTCAGCGCTTCTTGCCGAGTTCGGCGGCGATGTCCTTGACCATCCGGCCGGCCTTTCGGTGGGCGGTGACGATCTGATCGCGGGTTACGCCCCAGCGCTTCATCCAGTATTCGACCGCCTGGCGCTCGGAGAGGTCGAGCCGGTCCTTGTCGATGAAGCCGCGCTTGTCCTTCAGGCCCGCCATGATTGCTCCTTGTCAGCGAGAGAGGGGTAGTCGCGGCGGCCGCCGATGGCGAGCCCTGAATGCGGTTCCGGTTATCGCCTAAGATATATTATGCGAAATCGCCAACCGTCATTCGGAGGCAGGCGCGCGTCGGGAGCCCTGACGCCGATCTTCGCCCTGCCTGCGGCCCCCGTTCAGCATCATCAGCTCGAGGCGGATCTCGGTCAGCCTCTGCTCGACGCAGCCGATCGCCACAACGATCGCAGCGACGGCCATCGCGCCCGCCTGAAAGGCCAAGGTGACATAGGGCAAGGTGACGCCGGCGATCTGGCTGTAGATGATGGTGATGACCATGACCGTGCCGACTACACCGACGGCGCTGAGACCGACGGGCTGAAGCTTGGATCGCATCGGCGCCCGCTGATTGATCCGACTGCCCGGCTTGCGCCGGTCACGTCCCCGACGTTCCGCGCGCTCCCGCCGCTCCCTGACAAGCGCGGCCTCCTCCTGCTGGTGAGCCAGCACCTCGGCTTCCATGGCCATCATCTGCTCCTGTTCGATCGCGCCGCCGAAAATTGGACCCCATTCATGCCGCCGCCTTTCCGCCGGCGGTCCAGCGCTCCGCGCGCAGGACATAGCGGATCTGATAGGCGAGCAGCCGCCAGTTCAGGGGCTTCATCACAAAGGAGGTCGCTCCGAGGTGGAAGCAGCGATCGATGGCCTCGACATCCTCCCGCCCGGTCTGAACGATGACGGCCACCCCGTTGAGCGATGGATCGTTGCGAATGCGGGTCAGAACCTCGAATCCATCGATGCCCGGCATTTCCAGGTCGAGCAGGACGAGATCGTAACGGGCCGTCTTCAGGCGTTCGAGCGCGGCGGCGCCGTCTTCGGCGAGATCGATTTCAGTGGACGGCGTGGCGAGATTGACCTGAGCGAAGGCTCTCAGGATCGGATCGTCGTCAACGAAGAGGATCCGCGCCTCGTCATCAAGAACGTAAAAGAATCCGCCGCTCATTGGGATCTCCCCGGGAGACCCTTCGCCTCCCCTCGTCCCCGACATTTCCGAGCATTAAGCCTCGAGTCATTAAGGGACAGTATAAGCCTCAGTAACTGCAAGTTTTCGGGTGGCCGTGTTGGGGAGTTCATCTCGCAGAAGCGGCGGTTCGATACGCCAGAAGCTGGTCGGCCTCGTGCTGGCCGCTCTGGCCACGACGTGCGTGGTCGTCGCCACCCTGATGGGCTGGACCGACGCCCGCCGGCAAACGGAACTTGAGGCCGCGCGGTTCACCCAGACCGCCGGCGTCATCGGCTCCTTCGCGGCGGATGCCGTCAGGGCCGGCGACCGGACCGGAAGTTTCACGGCCCTCCGCGCCATCGCCCAGATGCCGACCGTCACCTACGGCCGCATTGAATCAACGGACGGCCGACTGTTGGCTGAAACGGGCGGCGGCGTTCGTCTGGCCTCGGACGCGCGCATGACCAACGACGACCGACTGTCGGTCTGGTCGGTTCTCACGACCGGAACCGTGCAGGTCAGCGCGCCCGTGGTCAGCCAGGGCGAGGACGTCGGCCGCATCACCCTTCTGGCGAATACGCCCGGGTTGCGGGAGCGGGTGCTCGGCTCGGTGTTGGTTCCCCTCCTCGGCGCCGTCATCGCGGCGCTGGCCGGGCTTCTGATCGCGCTGCGCCTGGCCCGCCGCATCAGCGAACCCATCGTGCGTCTCGCCGCCTTCGCCAATCAGGTCCGCGACTCGGAGGATTACTCTACCGATCCGGATATCGAGGCGGATGGCGAGGTCGGCGACCTCGTCGGCGGACTTCAATCGATGCTTCAGGGCTTGCGTGAGCGCGACCGGCGCATCGCCGACCATGTCGCCGGCCTGGAGGACACGGTCGCCACGCGAACCGCCGAGCTCAGCGAAGCCAAGCAGGCGGCCGAGGCGGCCAACGCGGCCAAGTCCGACTTCCTGGCGGTGATGAGCCACGAGATACGGACGCCGATGAACGGCATTCTCGCCCTCAGCGAACTGCTGGCGACGTCGAACCTGCCCGTCCGGCAGAGACGCCAGGCCGATGTCATCGCCAAGTCCGGCCGGTCCCTGATCACCATCATCAACGACATCCTCGATTTCTCGAAGATCGAGGCCGGGAAGCTGGAACTGGAGACGCTTCCGGTGGACCTGTCCGAAATCGCCGAGGACGTGGCCAGCCTGTTCGCCGAGCGGGCGGCGGAGAAGGCGCTCGACCTGGCCGTCTTCGTCGATCCGCGCATCGGCATGGTCTCGGCGGATCCGACCCGGCTGAGGCAGATCCTCAGCAACCTGACCAACAACGCCATCAAATTCACCGAGGCCGGCGGCGTGCTGATCCGCATCACGGCGGGCGACGGTCCCGACGAGATTGGCTTCGCGATCGTCGATACCGGTCCCGGCATCCCCGCCGAGACCCTGCCTAAGCTGTTCGAGGCCTTCTCCCAGGCCGACCAGACGACCACCCGCAAGCACGGCGGCACCGGGCTGGGCCTGACCATCTGCGACCGCCTGATCCGCGCCATGGACGGAGAGTGGCGTCTTGAGAGCACCGAGGGCGAAGGGTCCAGCTTCGGCTTCACCGTCGCCCTGCCCGCCGCCGGCGAGACGCCCGCCCTGCCGGAGTTCGGCGCAGACTGGCTGGTCGAGATATCCGGCCCCGCCTGCCAGACGGTCGGCGCAATCGGGCGCTACGCCGAGACCCTGGGCATCCGGGTCGCGAACGAGGGTGAGGTCGGGGCCATCCGGGTCAGGGCCGGTCCCGGCGGCGTCGACCTGTCATTCGCCGGCGACGAGGCTGAGTTCCACCTTTCGGCGCCGCTGCGCCGCGCGGACCTGATCCAGGCGCTGACCCGGATGCACGCCGGCGAACCGCCCCTCCAGGAGGGCGATGTCGAAGCCGGCCGCGAAGAAGTCTCCTTCCGGGGCGCGAAGGTGCTGGTGGTCGACGACTCCGAGGTCAACCGGGAGGTGGCGGCCCAGGCCCTCGAGCAGCTGGGTGTCGAGACCGCCTTCGCCGAGGACGGCCTGGAAGCCGTCGAGACGCTGCGGGACGCCGTCTTCGATCTGGTTCTGATGGACGGCTCGATGCCGCGGCTGGACGGTTTCCAGGCGACGGTCCGCATCCGCGAAGAGGAGCAGGCCACGGGACGGCCGCGCGCCGTCATCCTCGCCCTGACCGCTCACGTTATCGGCACCGCCGCCCAGGCCTGGAAGGACGCCGGCATGGATGGGGTCATCCACAAGCCCTTCACGATGCAGGATCTGGCGGAGGCGCTGGAGCTCCACTGCGCCAGGCACATGACCACCTCGCGGCCGGCAGAGACGCCCTCCCCCGCGCTGCCCGCATCGGCGGTTGAATCCTCGTCCCCGGCCGACAGCCTGTTCGATCCCGCTGTGCGAGAGGACCTCGCCCGGATGGCCGCGGCCGGGAAGGCCGATTTCGTGGCCCGCATCCAGGCCCTGTACGCGGAGCATGCCCCCGAGCGGATGGCCGAGCTCGCCGCCGCCTGGAACGAGAGTAATGCGGACGCTGTGGCTCGCGCCGCCCACGCCCTGAAGTCCATGAGCCTGAGCCTGGGGGCCCGGGCCGTCGCCGAGGCCACAAGCGGCATCGAGGCCTCCGCGCGCGGCGGCGTGCTGGCGCCGGACGCCCTGGAGCGGCTGCAGGGCCTGCTTTCCGACACCCTCGCAGTCCTGCGCAACGACAACGCCCCGGCCGCGGCGGTTCACGATGTCGGGGAAACCCTCCGTCTGGCGATCGAGAACGGTGAACTGGATCTGGCCTACCAGCCGATGATGGACCGCGCCGGCGAGTTCGCGGGCAAGGTCGAGGCGCTGGCCCGCTGGACCCGTGCCGACGGCAGTACCCGCACGCCGGACGAGTTCGTGGCCGAACTGGAGGCCGCCGGCGCCATCGAACGGCTGACGGACTTCGTGCTCGACCGGGCCATGCAGGTCGTCGGCGCGCGTCCCGACATCAAGGTGTCGATCAACGCCTCGGCCAATGAGTTCCCGCGCCTCGATTTCGCGGCGCGCATCCGCGAGGCCGGCCTTCGCAACGGTTTCCCCCTGGATCGCCTCGAGGTCGAGGTCACCGAAACCGCCATTCTCGACATCGACAGGGCCCGACCGACGATCGACAGCCTGAACGAGTTGGGCGTCGGAGTCGCCCTCGACGACTTCGGCTCCGGCTACACCAGTCTTCATGCGTTGCGGGAGTTGCGCTTCACGACCCTGAAGATCGACCGAAGCTTCGTCGACCGCTGCCTTGAGGACACCGCGTCAGCCGCCATCATCCACGCCGTCATCTCGGTCGGCCGGTCGCTGGGCATGCAGATCGTGTGCGAGGGCGTGGAGACCGAAGAACAGTCGAAATTTTTGCGTACAGCGGGCGTGCACCTCATCCAGGGCTACGTCTACAGTCGCCCCCTTCACTTCGAAGACCTTCCGCCGCCCCAGGTGGAAGCCGCGTAATTCCCCTATGACTCACACTCCAGTACAGGTTTGATCGGCAGTCCATCATGGCCAATATCCTCATCGTCGACGACGACCCGACCATCCAGCTCATCGCGGGCGAATTGCTCCGCGCGGAGGGGCACGCCGTCGTCAACGCCGGTGACGGAGTCGAGGCGCTGAAGGCGCTGGTCGCGATCCCGGCCGACCTGGTGGTGCTGGACATGTTGATGCCCAACATGGACGGGCTCGAGACCATCATCGAGATGCGCAAGAGCCATCCGGGGGTGAAAATCCTGGCGATCTCGTCGGGAGGCCCGATGGGGCCGCATGACCTGCTACGCACCGCCAAGCTGTTCGGGGCGGACGACTCCCTCGCCAAACCCCTCAGTTTCTCGACCTTCGGCGCCGCCGTCGAGCGTCTGCTGGGCCAGCCGGACAGGGCCGCGAGCCCGTTCGCGGAGAACGGCTGACCGCCCTCCCTCCCGGGCGGTTCCGGGGGTTCGAAGGCAAGAAAGCTTAACCTATTGAATGTAGGAAGGGCTTGCCACCTTGGACTTGCAACGGACACGTTGGGAGCAGGCGGCATACAGAGTGGACGGAAGAACTGTGCGCATCATCTCCTGGGCCAGACGGTTCGGACGGGATAAGCGGGGGTCGATCGCGCTGAAGGCGGCGCTGATCCTTCCGGCGGTCCTGATGATGGGCGCGGGCGCCTTCGACCTGACCCAGGTCCAGGCCTCGAAAATCCGCCTGCAGGACATCGCCGACAGCGCCGCCCTCGCCGCCGCCAACGATCTCTCACTCGCCACCGACGGCTCAAACGCGAAGGAGCGGGCCCGGGCCTACGTCGCCTCGCACCTGGGCGAATGGGGCGAGCAGGCCCCCACCGTGGTCGAGAGCTACGAGATCGTCGATGTCGACGGCCAGCGCGCCATCCAGGTGCTGCTGAAGGGCCATCGCCCGTCCTTCTTCGCCAGCCTGCTGCCGCCCGGCGGCTGGCATTTCAACGCCAGGTCGACGGCGACCACCATGGGCATGGTGCCGCTGTGCGTGCTGGTCAGCGGCGACGCGGGCACGCGCCTGCTCTATGTCCGGGACACGAGCAAGCTCAACGCACCCGCCTGCCTCGTGCATTCCAACCGGGACATCGAAGCGGTGGGCGCCGCGAACATCACCGCCGCCGCGGTCCAGGCCGTCACGACGGCGCGGGGCTTCATCTCGCCGACCGCCAACACCGGCGCGGCCGCCATCGCCGACCCCTTCACCAGCCTCGATCTGACCCGCAACCCGCATTTCCGCCTGCTTTGCTCCGCGGGCGAGCTCGCCAACCGCGTCCAGGTCGACTCGGGGACCCATTACATCCGCCCGGGCCGTCATTGCGGCGGCGTCGTCGCCAAGGGAACCGCGCGCGTGGTGCTCCAGCCCGGAGACCACATGTTCCTCCAGGGACATTTGATCATCGACGAAAATGCGCGCCTCGAGGGCCGCGACGTGGCGGCCTTCTTCGACACATCCTCGCGCTTCGAGTTCAAGGGCAGCGCCCTCGTCAATCTCGACGGGCGCAAGTCCGGGGCCTACGCCGGGATCGTCCTCGGCGCGATGCGCGACAACCGGCAGAATTTCGTGGTCTCGGCCGACCATGTGGAGAGCCTGCTCGGCGTGATCTATGTGCCGTCCGCGCAGCTTATCGTCGAAGGCGCGGCCGACGTGGCCCGCGACAGCGCCTGGACCGTGATCGTCGCCAAAGAGGTGCAGATGCGGGGCTCGCCCTCGCTCTTCATAAACGCCAACTACGACGCCAGCGACGTGCCGGTGCCGGACGGCGTCGGACCGCGGACCGGAGGCTCCCGCCTGCTCGACTAGGACCGCGTCGGCCGCGCCTGCAGCCGCGCCGCGAGACTGGACGTATCCCAGCGTGATCCGCCCATGGCCTGGATCTCGGAATAGAACTGGTCGACCAGCGCCGTCAGCGCCAGATGCGCGCCGTTGGCCCGCGCCTCGTCCAGCACAAGCCCGAGATCCTTGCGCATCCAGTCGACGGCGAAGCCGAACTCGAACTGGCCCGCCGCCGCCGTTTTCCAGCGATTATCCATCTGCCACGACTGGGCCGCGCCCTTGGAGACGGCGTCATAGACCGCGTCGGTGTCCAGACCGGCCGTCTGCGCGAAATGAACCGCCTCGGCGAGGCCCTGGACGACCCCGGCGATGGCGATCTGGTTGACCATCTTGGTCAGCTGGCCCGAGCCCGACGGCCCCATATGCTTCACGGCCTTCGCATAGGACATCAGCGCCGGCTCGGCCCGGGCCAGCGCCGCCGCGTCGCCGCCAGCCATGACGCTGAGCTGGCCGTTCTCGGCCCCCGCCTGCCCGCCCGAGACCGGCGCGTCGATGAAGCCGACCCCCTGCCCCGCACCCAGTTCCGCCATCTCGCGCGCCACCCTCGCCGAGGTCGTGGTGTGATCGATGATGACGGCGCCCTTCGCCAGCCCGGGCAGAGCCGCGGCCACGACCTCGCGCACGTCGTCGTCATTGCCGACGCAGAGGATGAATAACTCAGCGCCGGTCGCGGCGTCCTCGACCGTGGCGGCGAACCGGGCTCCGGTCGCCTCCGCCCAGGTCCGGGCCTTGTCCGGCGAGCGGTTGAAACCGGCGACGTCGTGACCGGCTTCGACAAGGTGGCGCGCCATCGGCCCGCCCATGACGCCCAGTCCCGCG
>JAAXIW010000179.1 GCA_012270135.1 Brevundimonas sp.
GCGACGGCCAGATCCTGGTGACGCCGGACATGCTGGGCCTGTTCGACTGGACGCCGAAATTCGTCCGTCGCTACGCCGACCTCCGCTCCGAGATCGGCCGGGCGGTGGGCGCCTACGCCGCCGATGTCCGCGCCCGCCGGTTTCCTGCCGAAGTCGAGACCTACTTCTCGAAAAAGCCGGTTTCGCCGTAACGGCCGCGTTGCGGCGGATGATGCGAGCCTCTAGGGTCCGCCCGGTTGGATTTTCTGCGACTTTTGGGGCGACGTTTCCGTGGTTGATGTCTTCGATCAGGTCGAGGAGGAGCTTCGCTCCGATCGATACAAGCGGCTGGCCCGCACCTGGCTGCCGGTCGTCGGCGGCGTGCTTCTGGTCGCCCTGATCGCCGCCCTGGCGTGGTGGGGCTGGCAGAAGATGGAAACCTCGAAGGCCGACAAGGCGTCGATCGCCTACCAACGCGGCCTCGAATCGCTGGAGTCCGACAATCTGGTCGGGGCCGAAGCCGCCTTCGTCCAGGCTGCCGATGAGGGCAACGCCGCCTATAAGGCGCTCGCCCTTCAGCACCGCGCCGGCATCGCCGTGCGGCAGAATCGCATCCCCGCCGCCGTCGAACTGTTCGACGAGGCCGCCGCCGCCTCGCGCGATCCCCTGCTGCGCGACGGCGCCGCCTACAAGGCCGCCCTGCTGCTGATCGACACCGCCAGTCTCGAGGATGTGCAGGCCCGGCTTGAGCCGTTGATCGAAGACGGACGGCCCTTCCGCGCCTTCGCTCGGGAAGCCCTGGCCATGGCCCAGCTTCAGCACGGCAAGACGGCCGAGGCGCGTTCGACCCTCGTGGTTCTCAAGAACAGCCTCGACACCCCCCGCGAGATCAGCCAGCGCGCCGAACTGGCGCTCGCCTCCATCGCCCACGGCCCCGCCGCGAAAAACCCCCACAACGCCGAACCCAAGAAGCCGCTCGAAGCCGCGCCCGGCGCTGGCCGCGCCCCCGCCGCTCAGGGCGCTGAAACCGCTCCGGCCCAGCAGGCCCGCCCGTGATCCCCGCTTCCAGGACGTCCGCCATGAACCGCGTGCTTAAAGTCGCCCTGATGTGCGGCCTCGCCGTCACCGTCGCCTCCTGCGGCACGGTCCGAAACATCCTTCCGTTTGGCCTCGGCGGCTCCGACGCCCCCCAGGCCACAGCGACCGAGGGCCAGCGCGTCTCGGTGCTCGAGTTCGAACAGCAGCTCGCGCCGTCCGCCGCCCTCTCCGGACGCGACTTCTTCCTACCCGGCCCCCAGACAGCCACGGCCTGGACCCAGCCCGGCGGCAACCCGGAAAACGCGGTCGAGCATGTCGCCGCGGCTCCGGACTTCGCCGTCGCCTGGCGTCGCGACATCGGCGCGGGCTCGTCGGATACGCGTCAGGTCATGGCCCCGGTCGTCGCCGACAACGGCCGCGTCTTCGTCCTCGACGGCGAGGCCACGGTCACGGCGGTCGACTCCTCCAGCGGCTCTGTCGCCTGGAAGGTCAGCGTCAAGCCGGACGAGAAGGAATTCCAGCGCAGGATGTGCGACCTGAACCCGTTCGGCGGCAGCGCGCCGGGCGGAGGATTCGGCGGCGGCGGCGCGGTCGGCGCCGGCAAGGTCTTCATCTCGTCGGGCTATCGCACGGTCACCGCCGTCGATCAGGCCACCGGCGCGGTGCTCTGGACGACCCCGGTCGACGTGCCGATCCATGGCGCGCCCACGGTCGCCGGCGGCCGGGTCTATGTCGTCGACGTCGAGAACCAGATGTTCGCCCTCGATGTGAACACCGGCAGTCAGGTCTGGGCCTACCGCGGCATTCCGGAACCCGCCCGGATCATGCGCGCCTCCAGCCCGGCCGTGACCGGCGACACCGTCGTCGCGCCGTTCTCGTCCGGCGAACTGGTCGCCCTGCGCGCTTCCACCGGCCAGCCGGTGTGGCAGCAGGTGCTGTCGCGCGCCAGCCGGACCAGCGCCCTGTCCGAGATCCGCGACATCGCCGGACGGCCGGTGATCAGCCGCGGCGTCGTCTATGCGGTCAGCCACTCGGGTCTGATGTCGGCCATCGACGTGCCGACGGGCCAGCCGAAATGGCAGTTGCCGATCGCCGGCGTGAACGCGCCCCTGCCGGTCGGCGACGTCGTCTATGTCGTCTCCAAGTCCGGCGAGCTGACGGTGGTCAACCGCGACTCGGGCCAGGTCTACTGGACGCGCAACCTCAACGAGGGCCGCGTGCGCCAGGAAGGCGGCTTCTTCGGCTTCTGGGATCGCACGGTGCGCCCCACCTGGTCGGGCCCGCTGCTGGCCTCGAACCGGCTGGTGCTGGTCAACTCGGACGGCGAACTGGTGGCCTTCGACCCGAAGACCGGCCTGCAAACCGCCTCCCTCAAGCTGGGCGGCCCCGCCTTCATCGCGCCGGCCGCCTACAACGGCGCGCTCTACGTCCTCACCGACCGGGGTACGCTGGTCAGCATTCGCTGACCGATCGCCCCAAACTGCGTTAGAAGGCCGACATGGCTCTCAAGGTCGCCATCGTCGGCCGCCCCAATGTGGGCAAGTCGACCCTGTTCAACCGGCTGGTCGGCAAGCGCCTCGCGCTGGTCGACGATCGCCCCGGCGTGACCCGCGACCGCCGCTACGCCGACGGCCATATCGGCGACATCGACCTGACGCTGATCGACACCGCCGGCTATGAGGACGTCACCGACGAAAGCCTTGAGGCGCGGATGCGCGAGCAGACCGAGGCGGCCATCGAGGATGCGGACCTGATCCTGTTCATGATGGACGCCCGCGAAGGCGTCACCGCCCTGGACCGCATCTTCGCCGAACGCCTGCGTCATCAGCACAAGCCGGTCATCCTGCTGGCCAACAAGTCCGAGAGCCGCGAGAGCGGCGGCGGCATCGGCGAGGCCTACGCCCTCGGCTTCGGCGAGCCCGTGGCCATCTCGGCCGAGCACGGCGAGGGCATGGCCGACCTCTACGCCGCCGTCGTCACCGCCAGCGCCGACATCTTCGTCGAGGAGATCGACGAGCCCGACAAGCCGATCCGCATCGCCATCATCGGCCGCCCCAACGCCGGCAAGTCGACCCTGATCAACCGCCTGATCGGCGAGGACCGCATGCTGACCGGCCCCGAGGCCGGCATCACCCGCGACTCCATCTCGGTCGACTGGGAGTACGAGGGCCACAACATCCGGCTGGTCGACACCGCCGGCATGCGTCGCAAGGCCCGGGTGCAGGAGAAGCTGGAGAAGCTGTCGGTCGCCGACACCATCCGCGCCATCACCTTCGCCGAGGTGGTCGTTCTGGTCATGGACAAGGACGACGCCTTCGACACCCAGGACCTGCAACTGGCCGATCTGGTCGAGCGCGAGGGCCGGGCCCTGGTCTATGTCGCGGCCAAGTGGGATCTCGAAACCGAACCCCAGTCCCGGCTGGCCAAGCTCCAGCAGATGGCCGGGGACAAGCTGCCCCAGCTCAAGGGTTCGCCCTTCGTCGCCCTGTCGTCACACAGCGGCCGCGGCGTCGAGCGGCTGATGCCCGCCGTGCTTCAGGCCCACGCCACCTGGTCGGTCAAGGTCAAGACCAAGGACCTCAACACCTGGCTGTCGCTGGCCACGCAGCGCCACCCGCCGCCCGCCGTCGACGGCAAGCGGATCAAGCCGAAATACATGGCCCAGACCAAGGCCCGGCCGCCGACCTTCGTGCTGATGGCCAGCCGCGCCGAGGCCATGCCCGAGCAGTACAAGCGCTATCTGGTCAACGGCCTGCGCGAGTCCTTCGACCTGCCGGGCACGCCGATCCGGCTGATCGTCAAGTCGGGCAGCGAGAACCCCTACGCTCCCGGCGGCGCCAAGTCCGGCCCGGAACGCTACAGGGGCGACGCCAAGACCGCGCCGCGTCGGGTCATCAAGAAGGCCGAACGCGAGGACCGCCTGTCCAACCTGCCCGGCAAGGCGCTGGAGCAGAAGAAGGCCGGCAAGGGCAAGTCGAAGCCGCTGTCCGGCCTGAAAGCCAGCGCCAACAAGAAGGCCGGATCGTCCGTCGCCGTCCAGAAGGGCGCGCGGGGCGGGGCCCGTCAGGTGTCACGGTCCGGCCGCGTCCGCACCGGCCAGAAGCACGCGCCGAAGAAGTAGGCTGGACGGTTTCTTCCCGCCGCTTTGACCCCAACCCCGGTTGGAGCCACTATCGCGGCAGGGGGAGACCGCCAATGCTCAGAGCCATCCTGTCCATCGTCGCCGGCGTCGTCGCCGCCTTCGTCATCGTCATGCTCGGCGACATGCTGTCTCACATGCTGGCCGCGTCCTCGGCGGGCGCCCCGCCGACGGACATGAGCGACCGCGCGGCCATGGAAGCCTATGTCGAGGGCCTTCCGACCACGGTCTTCGCGGTCATGCTGGCCGGCTGGACCCTCGCGGCCTTCGCCGCCGGTTTCGTCGCCGCCCGCTTCGGGCGCAAGGGCGTCTGGCCCGGCTGGGTCGCGGCCGGCGTCTTCTTCTGCGCGACCGCGGCCAATCTGCTGATGATCCCTCATCCGGTCTGGATGACCGTCGCGGGGATCGTGCTGGTGCTGGCCGGCGGCTGGGCCGGCGCCCGCTTCGGTGCGAAGGGCGCCCCGGCTGCCTGAGCGGGTCTCAGATCAGCGCCGCCACCCCCGGGCCCTCGCTCCACGCCTTGAAGCTGACCTCCAGCGGCGGCTCGATGTCGCCGCGCGCCAGTTCGACCACCAGCGGACCGATGGCCGAGGGATGGATCACCGTCTCCGGATCCTCGCCCGGATAGGCCTGGGCGCGCAGCTGGGTCCGCATCCGGCCCGGATCGACGATGGAGACCCGGATCGGCATCGACTCGATCTCGTCGGCCCAGCATTTCATCAGCGCCTCGGCGCCCGCCTTGGTCGCCGCATAGGGGCCCCAGAACGCCTTGGGCGAGGCGGCGACGCTGGTCGTCACATGGATCACCCGTCCGGCGTCCGACGCCTTCAGCAGCGGCTCCAGCGAGCGGATCAGGCGATAGACGGCGGTGAAATTGGTCTTCTCGACCTTGGCGAAGCCGCGCGGGTCGGCGTGGCTGACCGGCGTCAGGCCCTCGGCCCCCATGGTCGCCGCCGCCTGCACCCAGACGTCCAGCCGCCCGAACCGCTCGCAGATGGCGCCGCCCAGCCGGTCGATGGCCCCGCCGTCGACCAGATCGAACGGGATCAGGGTCGCATGCCGGCCGGTGGCCGCGAAGACGGCGTCGTCCAGCTCCTCGAGGCCGCCCTGGGTCCGGGCCGTGGCGATGACGTGCGCGCCGGCCCTGGCCAGCGCCAGCGCGCTCTCGTAGCCGATGCCGCGCGAAGCCCCGACGACGAGGGCGATGCGGTCTTTCAGGAGAAGGTCTGACATGGCCGGCCTGATAGCGCGCCGTCACGTTCGCCGAAAGCGAAACCGGCTCAGAACCCCGGCGCGGGCCGCCACAGGCTGAAGCTGACGCCCTGATCGGCCGAAACCACCGCGGTCCGGCCCGACTTGCCGTCCGAGGGCACCGCGGCCTGGCCGCCCAGTTCGGTCACCCGCTCGCACAGGCCGTCGACGTCCTCGACCCGGAAATAGAGATGCGAGCAGTCCTTCGCCCGCTCCACCTTGGTGAAGCCGCAGGGCGGATCGCTGTCCGCCACATGGGCGTAGGTCTCGTGCGACGAGGACTCGTCGAAGGTCCAGCCGAAAAGGGCGCCGTAGAAGGCGCGCGCCTTGTCGATATCCGGAACGCCGATGGTGAAGTAGCCGAGCTGGGTCATTGCTGACCCTAAGCGCTCACCAGCAGCGAAAGTTGCCGGGCCGCCACCTCGCGCCCGCCTTCCTCGATCTCGCGGTCGAGCAGTCGGGTCGGGTATTCGCCGGTGAAATAGTGGTCCGTGAACTGCGGATTGCGCGGATCACGCGGCCCCGCCTCCATCGCCTCGTAGAGGCCGTCGACCGAAAGGAAGCCCAGCGAGTCCACCTCGAGATGCGCCCGCATCTCTTCCAGGGTGTGGTTGGCCGCGATCAGCTGGTCCCGCTCGGGCATGTCGATGCCGTAGAAGTCCGGCCACAGGATCGGCGGCGAGGCCGAGCGCAGGTGAACCTCCTTCGCGCCCGCGGCGCGCACCGCCCGCACCAGCTTCACCGAGGTGGTGCCGCGCACGATGGAGTCGTCGATCAGCACCACCCGCTTGCCCTCGATCACCGACCGGTTCGGGCTGTGCTTCATGCGTACGCCCTTCTGCCGCGCGCCCTGGCTCGGCTGGATGAAGGTGCGGCCCAGATAGTGGCTGCGGATGATCCCCATCTCGTAGGGGATGCCGCTCTCCTGCGCATAGCCCAGCGCCGCCGGTACGCCGGAGTCCGGGACCGGCACGACCACATCGGCCTCGACCGCGTGTTCGCGGGCCAGCTTCATCCCCATCCGCTTGCGCACGCCATAGACCGACCGGCCGTTCACGACGCTGTCGGGACGCGAGAAATAGACGTACTCGAACAGGCAGGGCCGGGCCTCCCGGGTCGGGAAGGGTTTCAGCGACTGCAGGCCGTTCTTGTCGATGACCACGATCTCGCCGTGCTCGACGTCGCGCTCGAAGGTCGCGCCGATGGTGTCGAGGGCGCAGGTCTCCGAGGCCAGCACCCAGGCGTCGCCCAGCCGGCCCAGCACCAGCGGGCGGATGCCCAGCGGGTCGCGGGCCCCGATCATCTTGGACCGCGTCTGGCACACCAGGGCGTAGCCGCCCTCGATCCGGCCGACGGCGTCGATGAAGCGGTCGACGATCTTGGCCTTCCGGCTGCGGGCGATCAGGTGGAGGATGACTTCCGAGTCCGACGTCGACTGAAAGATCGCCCCTTCGCCGACCAGCTGGTTCCGCAGATAAAGGAAGTTGGTCAGATTGCCGTTGTGGGCGATGGCGATGCCGCCCTGGTCCAGATCGGCGAACATCGGCTGGATGTTGCGCAGGAAGCTGCCGCCCGCCGTCGAATAGCGGGTGTGGCCCACGGCCGCCTGTCCCGGCAGACGATCCGGCAGGTCGGCTCCGCCAAAGGCCTCGCCGACCAGGCCCATGTGTCGCTCGGTATGGAAGCGGGTGTCCTTGACGCTGGCGATGCCGCAGGCTTCCTGACCGCGATGCTGCAGGGCGTGCAGGCCGAGGGCCACGATCGCCGATCCGGCGTCGGGTTCGGCGCCCCAGACGCCGCAGACGCCGCACTCGAGGCGCGGGCGATCGTCATCGGCGTCACGCCAATGCTCGCGGTGAACGACGGGGTCGGCGATGGACTGGGCCATCGTCGGGGCTCCGATGGCCGGGGTAAGCGACGAGGGG
>JAAXIW010000236.1:0-698 GCA_012270135.1 Brevundimonas sp.
AGCCGCGCGCGCGGCTCCGGAAGAAGCAGCCATGGGAATACCCTCCTGGTTCGGAGCGATAGCCGGCGCCAGCCGCAAGCTTCGCCCTTGTGAGCTCAACGACCGGCGGTTCGGGATTCATCCGTGCCGACGTCGGGCGTTGCGGCGTCCGGGGAGGCGGACGCCCGCTGGCCGCCCCGATCGCCGCCCCTCCCGGGCGGTTGGCCGATCAGCGCTATCCAGCGGCGGGTTAACCAAAAGCGCGCGGCTTTGGTTCCGGAGTCGGGAGTGAGTCCTCCCCGACGCGGTCTATTTTCACCCCCCGTTAACCATGTCGGCGCATCCCTGAACGCCTGTTCCCGGGGCTTTCACTTGCGCAATCTCGCCGCCGCCGTCGAAGCGATCGATCCGCTGGTCGTGACCGGCAAGGTCGCGGGCGTGAACGGCCTGCTGATCGAGTCGAAGGGCGGCCTCTCTCGGCTCGCCGTCGGCGCCCGGGCCGAGATCGCGCGGGGGCGCCTCGCCCCCCTTCCCGCCGAGGTCGTCGGCTTCCGCGACGCCAAGGCCTTGCTCATGCCGTTCGGTCCGGTCGAGGGCGTGGCCCCCGGCGCCGACATCCGCATCGTCTCCGCCGCCGCCAGCGTGCGTCCGACCACCGCCTGGCTGGGCCGGATCATCGACGCCTTCGGCCAGCCCATCGACGGGCAGTGGCCCCTTGC
>JAAXIW010000236.1:708-4300 GCA_012270135.1 Brevundimonas sp.
GGGCGTCCGCGCCATGGATGTCTTCCCCACCACCTGCCGGGGCCAGCGCCTCGGCATCTTCGCCGGCTCCGGCGTCGGCAAGTCGGTTCTGCTGTCCATGCTGGCGCGTCAGGCCACCTGCGACGCCGTCGTCGTCGGCCTGATCGGCGAACGGGGCCGCGAGGTGCGCGAGTTCGTTGAGGAGACGCTTGGCGAAGAGGGCCTGCGCCGCGCCATCGTCGTCGTCGCCACCTCTGACGAACCGGCCCTCAAGCGCCGCCAGGCCGCCTATATGACCATGGCCTGCGCTGAATTCCTGCGCGATCAGGATCTCGAGGTCCTGTGTCTGATGGACTCGGTCACCCGCTTCGCCATGGCCCAGCGCGAGATCGGACTGGCCGCCGGCGAGCCGCCGACCACCAAGGGCTACACGCCCACCGTCTTCACCGAACTGCCCAAGCTGCTGGAGCGCGCCGGTCCCGGCCCCGTCCGCCCCGACGGCACCACCGCGGGCCCGATCACCGCCCTGTTCACGGTGCTGGTCGACGGTGGCGACCATGACGAGCCCATCGCCGACGCCGTGCGAGGCATCCTCGACGGCCACATCGTCATGGACCGCAAGATCGCCGAGCGCGGCCGCTTCCCGGCCATCGATGTGCTGAAATCCGTCAGCCGCACCCTTCCCGGCTGCCAGACTCCGCCGGAGCGCGAGCTGAACCGCCGCGCCCGCCAGTGCCTCTCGGCCTACGCCAACATGGAAGAACTGATCAGGATCGGCGCCTACCGGACCGGCGCCGATCCCATCGTCGACCGCGCCATCGCCCTGAACCCGGCGCTTGAGGCCTTCCTCGGCCAGGATCACCACGACGTGACGCGCCTGGCCGATTCCTTTGACCGTCTGGAAACCATTCTGAATCAAGGAATGGTGCAATGACCGGAGACGCAGCATGACCGCATGGGCCCAATCCCTGATCCGCATCTCCAGCTACGAGGTCGAGACGCTGCAGAAGCGCCTCGCCGAGATCACAGCCCGCAGAGCTTCGGCCGAGATGCGTGTCGCCGTGCTGGAAGCCGAAGCCGAGATTGAACAGGAGCGCGCCCGCGAGGATGTCGAGGCCGGCCTGCTGCTGCAGGCCTATCTGAACGGTTGGAAACTGCGCAAATCCGCCGCCGAGGACGACGTGGCCGAGATCAGCGCCGAGGAGGAAGGCGCCCGCGACGCTCTCAGCGGCGCCTTCGAGGAACTGAAGAAATTCGAACATGTCGCGGAGACGACCCGCCTCAACCGGCTGATCGCCGCCGGCAAGCGCGAGACCGCCGCCTTCGACGAACTGGGTCTGAGGCGTCGTGCGGGCTGAACGGCCCCGCCTGAACCGCCGCGCCTTCTTCGCCGCCCCCATTGCGCTGGCCGCCTGCGACCGGTTCGTCGCGGCTGAGCCCGCCGCCGGGCCCCTCGCTCCGCCGCTCAAGTCCTTCGTTCCGGCCCCATTCGGCGCCGCCGGCATGACCTGGCAACTGGATCAGCCCGACTGGGTCGAGCAGACCTTGCGCCACTGCTCCCAGCTGACCCCCGAGTGGGAGCAGAAGATGGAGCGAACGCTCGGCCCAGGCTTCACCTACGACTTCGAGCCGTCCGACCGCGTCGTCGCCTTCGCCCGCGACAACGGGCTCCGCGTCCACGGCCATACCGTGATCTGGTATTCGCAGGGGGCTGAGGTCTTCGACGACGCCACCGTCCCTCGCGGCCGCTTCGCCGCCGAGTACGACCGCTACATCTCCACCTTCGTCGGCCGCTACCGGGGTCGGATGGCGGGCTGGGACGTGGTCAACGAGCCGGTGGCCGAGGACGGCGACGGCCTGCGCGACTGCCACTGGAGCCGCGCCCTCGGCATGGAGGGCTATATGGTCCGCGCCTTCGAACAGGCCCGCGCCGCCGACCCCGACGCCGTCCTCTTTCTCAACGAATATAATCTCGAGAACATTCCACGGAAGGGCGCGACCTTCCTCCGCCTCGTCGAGCGCCTGCTCAAACTCGGCGCGCCGATCGGCGGCATCGGCACCCAGTCGCACCTCGACATCGAGATTCCGGCCGGCCAGATCACCGCCTTCATGCGCGACGCGGCCTCGCTCGGCCTGCCGATCCACGTCTCCGAACTGGATTTCCCGATGCAGCGCGACGGCGGCCGCATGCCGGACCTGCGCTCCACCGCAGAACGCCGCGCCCAGCAGGTCGCCCGCGTCGGCGAACTGGCCGAGGCCTTCATGGCCCTGCCCGAACGCCAGCGCTACGCCTTCACCACCTGGGGCCTACGCGACACCGACAGCTGGCTGGTCCGCGAGGAAGGCAAGAACCAGCCTGACGAGAGCGCCCTTCTGCTCGACGCCGCCGGCCGGCCCAATCCGGCGTATCACGCTGTGGCGGACGCCTTCGCCGGGCGCGCGGGAGCCTGAGCCGGCCTAGAGCTTCGCCAGTTCCCGATCCTTGCCGGCGCCGGCTATCTGCACGGCGCCCGTCAGGATCATGCCCGCGCCGACCAGCAGCGCGCCGTAGGCCAGGACGATGACGGAGCCCGTCCTCATCGTCCAAAGCGTCACCGCCGCCCCGATCGCGAAGATCAGCAGACCGAAGAGCAGGTTGGAGAAGCCCCGCTTGCGGTCCCGGCCCCGGATCCGGTTTCGCACCTTCACGACCGCGTCCTCGGCGGCCCGTGGTTCGCAGCCCTCGGCGACCAGCGCAGCGATCAGATCGCGCGGATTTATCCCGCGCTTGTAGCGCACCATCGCCTCGAAATTCGCGTCCATGACAGTCCCCCTGACGAACCAGTGCAACCTGGACGTGGCCGGCGCTCCGGTCCAGCGATTCTCTAGGGCGCCTGGACCGCGGCCTCGATCCCGGCCATCTCCAACTCGGCCAGCAGCGCCCCGCCCGCCGCCTCGACGGCCTGTTCGTCACGCCCCCGGACGACCAGATTGGTCCCGATCTCCCCCATGGTTCCGGCCCCGAACGGATAGCTGCCGAAGCTGAGGTCGCGGCTCGCCCGCGCCGCCGCCGTCAGGAGGTCCGCCACGCTGCCCTCGCCGACGCCGGTCACCCGCACCGTCCGGGCATGCACCACCGCTCCGGTCCTCAGACGCGGCGCCACGTCCTCCAGCATGGCGGTCATGATCTTCGGCACCCCCGCCATGACGAAGACGTTGCCGATCTGGAAGCCCGGCGCGTCCGTCACCGGATTGGCGATCAGGATGCCGCCCTCTGGAATCCGCGCCATCCGCCGCCGCGGCGCGTTGAACTCGGCGCCATAGCGCCGCTCCAGGATCGCCAGCGCCTCCGGATGCTCCGGCAGGGCCACGCCGAACGCCGTGGCCACCGCGTCCGCCGTGATGTCGTCGTGCGTCGGCCCGATGCCGCCGGTGGTGAAGACATAGTCGTGGCCGGTTCTCAGCGCGTTCAGCGCCTCCACGATCTGCGCCTTTCGGTCCCCGACCGTCCGCGCCTCCATCAGATCGATCCCCAGAGCCGCCAAGAACCGGGCGATGGTGTTCAGATTGGTGTCCCGCGGCCGGCCGGACAGGACCTCGTCGCCGATGATCAGGCCGGCGGCGGGGGGAGGAG
>JAAXIW010000236.1:4310-7174 GCA_012270135.1 Brevundimonas sp.
TGGCCATCTGAAGCGCCGCCCCCGACCGAAAGCCCCCGATGTACGAGACCCCCGAACTGGACAGCGACGCCTTCGTCCGCACCCACGAGATCCGCGTCCACGACGCCGAGGCTTTCGAGGGCATGCGCAAGGCCGGCCGTCTGGTGGCCGAGGCGCTCGACATGATCACCGAATATGTGAAGCCGGGCGTCACCACGGGCGAGATCGACGATCGCATCCGCGAGTTCACCCTCGATCACGGGGCCCTGCCCGCCTGCCTCGGCTACAAGGGCTATGAGAAGACGATCTGCACCTCCATCAACCATGTCGTCTGCCACGGCATTCCCGGCGACAAGGTTCTGAAGGACGGCGACATCGTCAACATCGACCATACCGTCATCGTCGACGGCTGGCACGGCGACTCCAGCCGCATGTATCCGGTCGGCCAGCTCAACGCCCGCGCCCGCAAGCTGATCGAGGTCACCTACGACGCCCTCGACGCCGGCCTCGCGGTGATCAGGCCCGGCGCCACCTTCGGCGACATCGGCTACGCCATCCAGCAGGTGGTCGAGGCCAACCGCATGTCCGTCGTCCGCGACTTCTGCGGTCACGGCATCGGCCGCATCTTCCACGACAGTCCCAACGTCCTGCATTACGGCCGCCGTGGCGAGGGCGCGATCCTCAAGGAAGGCATGTTCTTCACCGTCGAACCGATGGTGAACCTCGGCAAGCCGCACGTGAAGGTGCTGTCCGACGGCTGGACCGCCGTCACCCGCGACAAATCCCTCTCGTCCCAGTGCGAGCACAGCGTCGGGGTCACCGCCGACGGCGTCGAGCTGTTCAGCGCCAGCCCCGCGGGTCTGTTCCGGCCGAAGTTCTGACCGGTTGAGCAACCTGTAGCGGTAAGGCACAGTGGCGGGCGGAGAACCGCCATGACGACTATCGAGCCCGCAGACTCCACCTCGGCCTGGTCGTGGTGGGAAGGCCGCCGCCTCCGCTACAATATCGGGCTGTTCCTGGCCGGCTGGGCGGGGTTCGCCCTGCAGGCGGTCGCGTTAGCCTTGTGGAGCACGGAACCGATCGATCTGGCCTACCTCGCGCTCTGGCAAGGGTTGATCTACGTCTTCTACATGGTGGCGGCGAACGTCGCCTATCTTCTGGGTGTGTTCGCCGAGGCCATCATCAAACCTCGACCGCTGGACGCATTTCGAACCTATGCTTGGCGCCTCGGCTTCCTGGCCGCCATCGGGCTGCCGCTGATCGTGGCGGCGGTGTTCGCCGGCGCCATCGGCTGGCCGGCGAATGTCGGCTGACCTCGCGCCCGCTCCGAAGCCCCATCACGCCGGTCACCGGGAGCGCCTTCGCGACCGCGCCCGCGGGGCCGGCCTGACACATCTCCCCGACTACGAACTGCTCGAACTCTTCCTGTTCCGCAGCCAGCCGCAGGGCGACGTCAAACCGATCGCCAAGGCCCTGCTGGCCCGCTTCGGCTCCCTCGCCGCCGTCCTCGCCGCATCGGTGGAAGACCTTGTAACGGTCAAGGCGGAGGACTCCCGGGGCAAGCCAAAGGGCGTCGGCGCTGAAACCGCCCTCGACCTCGCCGCCCTGCACGAGGTCGCCCGCCGCGTCACGAAGGAAGAGGCTAACAAGCGCACCGTCATCTCGTCCTGGACCGCCCTGCTGGCCTACGTCCGCCTGTCGCTCCAGCACGAGCCGCGCGAGCAGTTCCGTGTCCTCTATCTCGACAACCGCAACCAGCTGATCCTCGACGAAATCCAGAATCGCGGCACCGTCGACCACGCCCCGGTCTATCCGCGCGAGGTGGTGCGCCGGGCGCTGGAGCTGTCGGCCAAGTCGATGATCATCGTCCACAACCACCCCTCGGGCGACCCGACGCCCTCGCGTCCCGACATCGAGATGACCCGCCAGGTCATCGAGGCCGCCCGCGCCCTTGAGCTCTCCGTCCACGACCACCTGATCGTCGGCCGCGACGGCGTGGCCAGCTTCAAGCAACTGGGGCTGATGTGAGCGGCCCCTCCCGCCGGGCCCTTCTGGGCGCCGCCCCGGTCGCCGCCCTCGCCACCGACGCTCCGACGCCCGACGACACGCCCGACGTCATGGTCTCGACCTGGGACTTCGGCGCCGCCGCCAACGCCGCCGGCCATGCCGTCCGCGCCAACGGCGGCTCGGCGCTCGACATGGTCGAGGCCGGCGGCCGCGTGGCCGAGGCGGATGAGCGCAATTCCTCGGTCGGTCTCGGCGGCCTGCCCGACCGCGACGGCCGGGTGACGCTGGACGCCTGCGTCATGACCTGGGCCGGCGACATCGGCGCCGTCTGCGCCCTTGAGGACGTGGTCCACGCCGTCTCGGTGGCCCGCCGGGTCATGGAGCGCACCCCCCACACCATGCTGGTCGGCGACGGCGCCCGGACCTTCGCCGTCGATCAGGGCTTCGAGACCCGCAGCCTGCTCACAGCCCGGGCCGAGGCGGCCTGGCGCGACTGGCTGAAGACCGCCGACTACGCGCCGCGCATCAACAGCGAGAACACCGACTGGCGCACCATGCCGGGAGGCCCGGGCAACCACGACACCATCGGCCTGCTGGCCATCGACAGCGCCAATCGCATGGCCGGGGCCTGCACCACCTCCGGCATGGCCTTCAAGATGCGCGGCCGGGTCGGCGACAGCCCGATCATCGGCGCCGGCCTCTATGTCGACGACGAGGTCGGCGGCGCGACCGCCACCGGCGTCGGCGAGGACGTCGTCCGCGTCGCCGGCGCCCACGCCGTGGTCGAGGCCATGCGCGCCGGCCTCGACCCGACCGCCGCCGGCCGCCGGGTCGTCGCACGCCTCGCCCGCCGGCGCGGTGCGCGGGTCGCCGGGTCC
>JAAXIW010000091.1 GCA_012270135.1 Brevundimonas sp.
TCCCGCCCCCGTGCGGCGGCGGCGGGTCGGGCGCGGGCGCGGCCAGCAGGGCCCGGGCCGGATCGGGGACCACCAGCCCCGCCCCGGGCCGGCAGCACACCAGCACCGGCACGGCGGTGATCAGGCCCAGGTTCCGGTGGCTGGAGACCAGCTCGCCCCGCCGCCCCGACCTCGGCCACACCCGCCAGCGGGTGGCGCGCCACGCCGGCGCCCAGACGACGAGGCCGGTCAGCACCAGCAGCACCGCCGCCACGGCCGCCACCCCGCCGACGATCTCGCCGGTCTCGCCGGCCAGCAGATGGTGGTGCAGGTCGAACACGAAGGCCTCGACCCGCGCCGGCCCGGTCCAGCGATCCAGCGTGGCGCCGTCGGCGGCGGCGATGCCGAAATCCTCCGTCGCCAGATACAGCTTGTGCGCCCCCCGCTGCGGTCCGCCGAAATCGACGGTGCGCATGTCCGGGTGATCGGCCTCAAGCCGCTCTGCGGCGGCCCCCAGCACGGCCGGATCGGCGGCGAAGCCGGCCCGCGCCTCGGGGTGTTTCAGCGCGATCCAGTCGTTCTCGAAGACCAGCAGCGATCCGGTCAGCCCGAGCACGATCAGCAGCAGCGACAGGATCGCTCCAGCCCAGGCGTGGATCGTGCGCAGGACCGCGATCATGCTCAGAACCGGCGCGTCACGCCGAGCGTCACCGTCCGGCCCCGCCCGGCGAAATAGCTGGCGTTGTCGGTGGGCCGCGTGGTGTCGGAATTGTACGAGATATAGTCCTCGTCCAGCAGGTTCTGCACGCCGAGGCTCACGTCGCCGAAGCCGGCGCGCCAGACCGCGATGGCGTCGACCAGGTCGTAGCCCTCGAAGCTGTTGGCCGCGGGCTGTCCGTCGAACTCCCGCTCGAAATACCGGCCCGCCTGCACCCGCAGCGACAGGGCGTCGGTCAGGTCGGTCTCGGCCCACAGCGTCAGGCGGTCCGGCGAGATGTTGGCTCCGTCCAGATCCGTATCGACCTCGCCGTCGCCGTCGCTGTCGCTGCGCCCTTCGAGGCTGGCGTAAGCGCCGCCTAGGCGGAGCGCGTCGCTGACGGCGTAGCGGGCGCTGACCTCGACGCCCTCGATCTCGGTCGCTTCCCGGGCGACCTCGTAAATGCCGTTGACCAGCACCAGCCGGGCCCCCTTGTCGGTCTCGGAGCGGAAGGCCGCGATCGAGGCGTCGAACCCGCCGCGGCGGTATTCGAGCCCGATCTCGTAATTGTCGGTGATGACCGGCGAGATGTCGAGGAAGGTGTCGACGTCCTGGCCCGGCTGGTCGATGCCGCGCAGCACCCGGCCCACGTCGGCCATGCTGAAGCCCTGGGCGAACGATCCATAGGCCTTCAGCCCCGGAACCACCTCGAAGGTCGCGCCGACGTTGGACAGCAGCTCCTCGAAGCCGGGCTCTCCGCCGTCGACCTGCTGGCCGCCGTTGTACGACGCCAGGGTCTCGAAGTCGTCGACGGCCAGGGTGACCGTCTCATAGCGCAGCCCGCCGGACAGGTTCAGCCGTCCGTCGAACAGGCGCTGGTTCAGCTGCACGAACGGCGCGAGGCTTTCGTAGCGCGTCTCCGGCACCCAGTCGCGGCCGGTCAGGATCAGGCCCTGCCAGGTGGTGTCGCGCAGGGCGTCGATCCCGACCAGGGCGCTCAGGCCGGGCAGGGGGGCGACGTCGCCCTGCCAGTCCAGCTTGAAGCCGAGCTTTTCGGAATTGTTGGCCGACTGGTCGAACAGGGTGCCGACCGGGGCGATGGCCGGGTCCTGGAAGGTCCCGAAGGTCCCGCCGCCGAACACTCCGGCGTAGTCGTGGGCGAACAGCTGCGCGCGCAGGGTGCCGCCGAGGACGGTCTTGTCGGTGTAGCTGAGGGCCGCCGAGCTGACGTCGTTGGAGGGCTGGACGCCCGGCGCCTGGCCGCGCACCGAGGTGGTGGGCAGGCCGGTCAGGCGATTCCCGGGCTGGGCGACATAGTCGCCGTCGCCCTCCAGCTCGAAGTGATTGATCATCAGCTCGAGGCGGCGGTTCGCGTCCAGGTCGAACCCGGCCTTGGCGAACAGCGACCAGCTCCTGCTGTCCTGCAGTTCGCCCTGGGCGCCGTCGAACCCGATGCGGCGGTCCGCGCCGTCGTAATAGGCGCCCCGGGCCTCGTACGCGGCGCCGGCGGTGAGATCGAAGCGGCCGAAATCCTGACCGACGATGCCGGCCAGCTTGCCGCCGACGCTGTCGCCGAACACGCTGTCGTCGAAAGTGGTCGCCGCCTGCACGCGTCCTGTCGGTCCAGCGCCCTCGGCGGGCGGTTCGGCCGTGACGTAGTTGACCACCCCGCCGGTGGCGCCGACGCCCTGGATGGCGTTGGAGCCGAAGATCACCTCGACCCGGTCGATGAAGAAGGGATCGATGGTGAAGCCGTCGCGGCTGTCGTCGCGCAGCGGCGTCGACTGCGGCACCCCGTCGACGAGGAACAGCGGCGAGCGGCCGCGCAGGGTTTCCCCCGCGCCGGACAGCTTCTGGCGTGTCGGCGAGAAGGAGGGGACCAGGGTGGCGACGGGCTCGCCGGCCGCGGCGCCCAGGGCGGTCTGCTGTTCGATCTCCGCCGCGCCGATCACCTCGACAGTGCTGGGCATGGCCGTGCGCGGCAGCTGGGTGCGGGCGGCGGTGACGATCACCTCTTCCAGCGCCGCCGGGTCGGCTTCCTGCGCCAAGGCCGGCAGGGCGACCAGGAGACTGGCGAAGGAAGCGGAGGCGAGAAGGCGATGGTTCACGGCGGTTACTCGTAGGTCGGCGACGGGGAGGAGGCGCCTTGCAGCACGGCTATTGTTGCGAGTCAATCGCACTCGCATTCTCATCTGTCACCGATTCCTGTTCTGAAACCCTATGGCCGCCCGGGGATTGAAGAGGGCGTAGTCTTCAGGCGCTCCGCCATGTCTCCGCTCCGTCCGCCCCTCGACCGCCTCATCCCCGTCTTGCGACGGTCCGTGTCCCGCGTGCGGCCGGGTCACGCCGTGGCGCTGTCCGCCGTCGCGGCGGCGGCGTTCGGCATGGCGGGCCTGCGCGCCGTCGATCTGCCGGGGCCCCGCCCGATCAGCGACACCGATCGGCTCCGGATCGAGGTGGTGCATCCGGTCGAGCCGGAGGTCGTTCCGGGCTCCGTGATGGAGGTCGGCGAACTTGTCGACGGCTTCCAGGGCCTGCCACCACCGCTGCCGCCGCTGACGGACGCAGCCTGGTCGTACGATGACGGCTGGGACGATCTCGATCAGGGCTATTCGTCTTCCCGGGCCGAACCACGCCGTGTCGCCGAGGTGCGGACCTACGAGTCGCGGAGCGAACCCGAACGGACCTCGCCGGTGCGCGCGGTCCAGCGCTGGTTCGGTTTCGACGCGCCCCGTCGGGATTTCCAGGCCGAGCGCGCCGCCCGCCGGGCCCGGCTCGACGCGATGGAGCGGGCGGCCCGCGAACGCCACGCCCGCGAGCGACTCGCCGCCGACCGCTACGCCGCCGAACGATTCCGCCGCGAACGGCTTGAAGGCGGCCGCTACGCTGATGGTCCCGGCCGGGACGACGAAGACGAGGTTGGCCGTCGTGTCTCGCGTCGCGATCTCGTCGATGCGCCGCCTGACCTCGCGCCCGAATCGCCGCCGCCTGGCCCGCGACCCTATTATGATCGGGGACGATGACGCCCGGGCCGGTTCGACCGCCTCCGGGTCACAACCACCGCGACGAAGAGTCATGCCTTCTGAACGAACTTGACCTGACGTGATCTTGGCACGCGCGCCCGCCGGGTCTAGGTCGAAGGTCCAATCTTTTCAGGAGACGCACCATGGCCGATCTGGCCCAGGTCACCGAACACATCCGCGGAGCCGTCGGCGACAACTCCGGTCTGGGCAAGACCGTGAAGATCGACCTCGGCGACGCCGGCAAGATCTACATCGACGGCGCCTCGGTCCCGAACTCCGTGACCAATGAAG
Organism: Brevundimonas sp.; assembly: GCA_012270135.1. Classification (GTDB taxonomy): domain Bacteria; phylum Pseudomonadota; class Alphaproteobacteria; order Caulobacterales; family Caulobacteraceae; genus Brevundimonas. The sequence continues at coordinate 3,991 of JAAXIW010000091.1, forward strand.
ACAAGCCGGCCGACGCCACCGTCTCTATGTCGTGGGACGACTTCATGGCCCTTTCGAACGGGCAGCTCGACCCGATGATGGCCTTCATGCAGGGCAAGCTGAAGATCACCGGCGACATGATGATCGCCCAGAAGCTGGCCCCGCTGCTGAAGCGCTGAGGCGCGCGGCGACGGACTGATTTCAGCGGCGCGGCTCCGACGGGGCCGCGCCGTTTTCGCATCGGAGCACGACCATGGACTTCCGCCACAGCGACAGGGCCCTGCATTGGCAGGATCGGGTGCGCCGCTTCATGGAGGACAGGGTTCTGCCGCGCTCCGCGGAATACTGGGCCCAGGTCCGCGAGGACCACACCCGCCAGCCGCCGGTGATGGAGGCCATGAAGGCCGAGGCCCGCGAGGCCGGCCTGTGGAACATGTTCCTGCCCGGCGATCACGGCGCCGGCCTGACCAACCTCGAATACGCGCCGCTGGCCGAGATGATGGGCCGCCACCTGTGGACGGCCGAGGTGTTCAACTGCAACGCCCCCGACACCGGCAATATGGAAGTGCTCCATATGTACGGAAACGAGGCCCAGCAGGCGAAATGGCTCAAGCCCCTGATGGCCGGCGAGATCCGCTCGGCCTTCCTGATGACCGAGCCCGAGGTCGCCTCGTCCGACGCCACCAACATCCAGACCCGGATCGAGCGCGACGGCGACCACTACGTCATCAACGGCCGCAAATGGTGGTCGACCAACATGGGGCATCCCAATGTCGCGGTGACCATCGTCATGGGCAAGACCGACCCCGCCGCCTCGGTGCACACCCAGCAGTCGCAGATCATCGTGCCAGTCGACACGCCTGGCTTCCGGGTGGAGCGGATGCTGTCGGTGTTTGGCTATGACGAGCGCCCGATCGGCCACGCCGAGGTGGTGCTGGAGAACGTCCGGGTCCCGGTCGAGAACCTGATCGCCGGCGAGGGCCGCGGCTTCGAAATCGCTCAAGGGCGGCTCGGGCCGGGCCGCATCCACCACTGTATGCGCGTCATCGGCATGGCGGAACGGGCGCTGGAGCTGATGACCGCTCGCCTGCTCAGCCGCACCGCCTTCCGCAAGAGCCTGGCTGAGCACTCGGTCTGGGAACAGCGAATCGGCGAGGCCCGCACCAATATCGAGATGTGCCGCCTGCTCGTGCTCAAGGCCGCCTGGATGATGGACGAGGTCGGCGCCAAGAACGCCAAGTCCGAGATCGCCCAGATCAAGGTCGCCGCGCCGCGCATGGCGCTGCAGATCATCGACGACGCCATCCAGGCCTACGGCGGGGCCGGCGTCTCGGCCGACACGCCCCTGGCCGAGATGTACGCCATGGTCCGCACCCTGCGCATCGCCGACGGCCCCGACGAGGTCCACAATCGCACCATCGCCCGGCTGGAATACGGCAAGCACGGCGGCCGGGGCGGCTAGCAAAAAAACGGTGTGTCAGAGTCGGCAGAGTCGGCGCCGAGATTCGGTATGGCAGAGTCGGCAGGGTCGACATCGGGCTAAGGCGCGCCCTGCGGCGGCGCGACATGGGATTCGATTGTCAAAGACCGGCGCCTTCCCGCAGGAAGGAACGTGGAGTCCAGTTTGCGCCGGTTCGCTCCTCAGGCGGGAAGATCGCCTCAAGAAATCGTCAAGTCCTTGTTATCGCGCGACTTCGTCCGCGTTATTCGGATGGCTGGCGCGGGATAGCCAGCATTGGACGGTCGCTAGTAGCTGCTCACATCGTCCGGGTGAACCGCCCGGTTCGGCGAACCGTCGAAGGCCCAGCGCAGGAAGCGTGCGGCCGTCAGCGCCCCGCCCCGCACCAACGGGCCCGGCAGGGCGCGCGGCTGCCGGTGCATGGCCCGGGCCCAGTCCGGCAGCAGGCCCATCCCGGCCTGCATGATCAGGCCGGCGGCGAGATCGACCGTGGGCATGCCGACGGTCTGACGCATGACCATGGCCGCCACCTCATGCGTCCGGGCGTCGGCCCGCAGCGCCGGACGGTACGACTGGATCAGCGCCTCGGCGTCAGCCCGGGTGCGGGGCAGGGGATCGGCGTGCAGCGCCTCTCCGACCCGCGCCATCTCGTCGAAATAGGAGTCCTGTTCGGCCTGCGGCATGCGCGGTTCGGCGTAGCGGACCCAGGCGTCGAGGAAGCTGATGGTCTCGGTCACATGCACCCAGGCCAGCAGCTTGGGATCGCTGACCCGGTAGGGGGTCCCATCGGGCAGGACGCCGCGCAGCTTCGCGTGGATGCGGTTGACCTTGTCGATCGCAGCCCGGCCCGCGTCCGCATGATCATAGGTCGTCACCGCGATGAATTTGGCGGTCCGCCGCAGCCGCCCGTGCATGTCGGCGCGGAAGTCGGAATGGTCCCACACCCCGGCCAGCACCGCCGGATGCAGCATCTGCAGGAGCAGGCCCGAGACCCCGCCGATCATCATCGTGGTCACATCGCCGTTGACCTTCCACGCCGCAGAATCCGGCGGGAACAGCGCGTCCGCCCGCCGCAGCACCGGCCGCTCGCCCTTGTCCGCGTCGTTGAAGACCTCGGTGATCTTCCGACGGACGGCGCGTTTCGCGGGCTCGAAGGGCGACATGGTCAGGCCGCGTCCCGCCACGCCTTCAGCGCCTCGATCGCCCGCACGCTCATCAGCCGCTTCTTGGCCCGACCACGCTCCTTGGGATGGATACGCTTGCCCTCGGCGTCCACCCTCGGCGCCTCAAGCGGCGGGAGCAGGCCGTAGTTGATGTTCATCGGCTGGAATTTCGATCCTTCCAGATGGCCGCCGGTGATGTGCTCCACCAGCGCCCCGATCGCCGTCTCGGGCGGCGGCGGGGCCAGGTCGCGGCCCAGCGCCTGGGCCGCCGCCAGCCGGCCGGTCAGCAGACCCATGGCGGCGCTCTCGACATAGCCCTCGACCCCCGTGACCTGTCCGGAGAAGCGCAGGCGCGGCATCGCCTTCAGGCGCAGTTGGCGGTCCAGCAGCTTGGGCGAGTTCAAGAAGGTGTTGCGGTGCAGGCCGCCAAGGCGGGCGAACTGGGCGTCCTGCAGGCCGGGGATCATGCGGAAGGTCTCGGCCTGCGCCCCGTGCTTCAGCGTGGTCTGGAAGCCGACGGGGTTGACCAGGGTGCCCAGCGCGTTGTGCTGCCGCAGCTGG
>JAAXIW010000187.1 GCA_012270135.1 Brevundimonas sp.
CCGCCCCGCGGCGCGGCAGGTCGAGCCGCACCACCCGGAAGGAGCCCCAGGCCAGCAGTCCCGCCAGGACGTTGGCGGACACGACCAACCCCATCGACCCGAAGCCCGGGGGCGGCAGCCACAGGTCGGGATTGCGGCTCCACAGGAAAACGTAGCTGAAGCCCATCAGGGCCGCGACCATGCCGCCGACGACCAGAGTGATGACCATGGCCCACCAGCCGTGGCTGGAAGGACCGCTGGCGTAGGTCGGTACGAGGATCCCCGCGCCGATATCGGCCGACTTCGCGGACTGGGGGGCGTCGAGGAACCAGCACCACTGAACGATGCAGTAGACGGCCAGCACCCCGGTGATCACCGCGGGCCACCACGCCTTGACCGTCAGCAGCATGAAGAAGCACGCGGTGAAGATCGCCGCCCAGACGTGCCAGGCCGAAGGCTTCGGCATGCGCTGCAGATACTGCGGCTCGGCGTTGAGCGTCGAGGTGACGATGGTCTCGCGCTCGCCGGTCGCCGACCCGGGCAGGAAGTAGCGGCCCGCCACGACGTCGCGCTCGAGATCCTTCTGATCCCAAAGGGGATACAGACTCCGGACCACCGGGATGGAGCGCAGCGAATAGAGCCCGGTCGGCAGCCATTCCAGCCCCGGTCCGCCGTAGACATTGCCGGCCTCACGCGCGCCGAAGGGCCGGAAATTGCGGATCATGTCAACGATCCAGAGCAGGACGGCGGCGGCGAAGACGAAGGCCCCGACGGTCGAGAGCAGGTTGGGAATCTCCCAGCCCCGGTCCGGCAGGTAGGTGTAGACCCGTCGCGGCATGCCCATCAGCCCGGTCAGGTGCATCGGCAGGAAGGTCAGATGCATGCCGGTGAACATCAGCCAGAACACCCATTTGCCGAGGCGTTCGCTGAGCGGCCGGGCCGAGCTCATCGGCAGCCAGTAGTAGATGGCCGCGAACATCGGGAAGACCATGCCGCCGATCAGCACATAGTGCAGGTGGGCGACGATGAAGTAGCTGTCGTGGGCCTGCCAGTCGAACGGCACCATGGCCACCATGACGCCGGTCAGACCGCCCATGGTGAAGATGGTCAGGGCTCCGATAACGAACAGGCCGGGCACGTTGAACCGCATTCGCCCCGCCGCGATGGTGGCGATCCAGGCGAAGACCTGCACGCCCGCCGGGATCGACACCGCCATCGACGCCGCCGAGAAGAAGCTGGTCGAGATGGTCGGCAGGCCGGTGGTGAACATGTGGTGGGCCCACACGCCGAAGCTGATGAAGCCGGTCGCCAGCATGGCCAGCACCACCAACCGGTGTCCGACCAGCGGCGCCCTCGCGACCGCGGGAATGATGGTCGACATGGCCCCCGCCGCCGGCAGGAAGATGATGTAGACCTCCGGATGGCCGAAGAACCAGAACAGGTGCTGCCACAGCAGGGGATCGCCGCCCTTGAGCGCGTCGAAGAAAGGCCAGCCGAGCGCCCGCTCAAGCTCCAGCAGCAGGGTCGAAAGGATGATCGACGGGAAGGCGATGATGATCATCCCGGCGAAGATCAGCATGGCCCACGCGAAGATCGGCAGCTTGTCGAGAGTCATGCCAGGCGCGCGGGTGGGCAGGACGTGGACGTTCAGGTGGATGGTCCCGGCGATGGCCGAGATCGGTCTGAAGCCTAGGGCGAGCAGCCAGAAGTCGGCGTTGATTCCCGGCGACCAGGTGGTCGAGGTCAGCGGCGGATACATGAACCAGCCGCCGTTCGGGGCCACGCCGAAGAAGATCGATGAGAAGAAGAACAGCCCGCCGATCAGATACGCCCAGAAGGCGTAGGCGCTGAGCTTCGGAAACGGCAGGTCGCGCGCACCCAGCATCTGGGGCAGCAACAGCACGCCCAGCGCTTCGACCGCCGGCACGGCGAACAGGAACATCATCGTCGTGCCGTGGACGGTGAAGAATTGGTTGTAGGTTTCCTGCGGCAGGAAGCCGTTCATCGGCATGGCCAGCTGGGTGCGCATCAGCACCGCCAGCGCCCCGGCCAGCACGAAGAACAGCATGGCCGCACCGACGTAATAGACGCCGATGTAGTTGTTGTTGATGGCCGTGATCCACTGCCAGCCCTTCGGCCCGCACCAGATCGTCTCCAGTTCCTTCAACTCGCCGGGCGGCCGCTCTCCCTTCGTCGGGAAGCGATCGTAGAGCGCCGGTTCGAAGCCGGTCTCGCTCTTCACTTCAGACTCTCGAGCCAGGCGGAGACGTCGCGCAGCTCCTGACCGGTCAGGACCGGATAGGCGGGCATGCGGTTGCCCGGCTTGATCGCCTGGCTGTCGGAAATCCAGCCGGCCAGCGTCCCCTGGTTGTTGGGCAGAATGCCCGCGCCGATCGTCCGCCGCGAACCGACATGGCTGAGGTCCGGTCCGGCGAGGCCGTTGAACGACGTCCCCGCGACAGTGTGACAGGCGCCGCAGCCGGCGCGGCCGAACACGGCGGCGCCGGGATGCGCCAGCCCGGCCGCGGGCGCCGGGGCGGTCCGCCGGACGCGCCATGTCTCGAAGTCCGCCGGCTCGTGGGCGACCACAACCAGTCCCATCAGGGCATGCGGACCGCCGCAGTATTCGGCGCACTGGCCGCCGTAGACGCCGGGCGCGTCGGCCTGCAGCCGCATCAGGTTGCGGCGCCCGGGGATCATGTCGACCTTGCCGGCCAGCCGGGGGACCCAGAAGCTGTGGATCACGTCGGCCGACTCCAGTTCGAACACCACCGGACGGCCGACGGGGATGTGAACTTCGTTGGCGTCCCGAATGGCCTCGCGGCCCTGCCCGTCCAGATAGGCGACCCGCCACCACCACATCTCGCCGGTGACCCGGACCCGCATCTCGCCCGGACGCGGATCGTCGCTCAGCCGCGAGGTCAGGCCGAGGCCGTAGATCAGCAGGGCGCTGAGCACCACGACCGGAAAGGCCAGGCCGCCGATCCAGACCAGCTTCTCGCCGCCGAGCCGCGCGCGCCAGCGCCGGGGTCCGAACAGGGCCACGCCCAGCGCCACGAGCACGAGCAGCAGCACCGCGCCGCCCATGGCGAACAACACCCAGGCGAGCGTGTTCAACGGACCGGCGAACGGCCCGGCCGGATCCATGGCTGGAGGCGGCCAGCCGGCGATCCCCTCCGGCCCTTCAGCGCTCATCGAGTGAATACAGCCAGGCCGCGACGTCGCGGGCTTCCGCCTCGGTGAGGGGCATCGGCGGCATGCCGGTTTCCGGGGCGAGCGACGGAGCGTCGATCAGCCAGGCGGTCACCAGGTCGGGCCGGTTGGGGAAACGACCGGCGAGCATCGGCCTGGCGCCGAACCCCTTCAGCGACGGCCCGGCCGCGCCCCGGGGCCAGTCGATGCCGGGAATCTCGTGGCAGGACGCGCAGCCGACGCGCTTCATGACTGCAAGCCCCCGCTCCGGATCGGCTCCCGCGATGGTTCGGGTGGGTCCCGATTTGTCTCCACAGGCGGCCAGCAGCAGCGCCGCCGTCAGTAGCGCGCATCGTCCCGGCGTCATCCTGTCCCTTGCACCTGTCAGCCATCCTGCCCCCTTCACGGGAGGAAACCCCCCGTCCACGGTGACGGTTCCGGCGAAGGAACCGCCAAGCTCGGCCGGGGTTGGTTCGGCGTGCGCCCGATCCCCTTCCTCCTCGCCGTCGCGATCGTCGCGGCTTGCTCGCCCGTCGACCGTCGGGCGACGGAAACCTTCTCCGCATCGGGCGAAATCATCGCCATGAGCGGAGGGGACGGCGGTCCGGCCAACGCCTGTTTCACCTGCCACGGCCTCGACGGCGCCGGCGACGGGGTCAGCGTCCCGCGTCTGGCCGGGCTGGACGCCGGCTATCTGCAGAAGCAACTCGCCGACTACGCTCTCCAGACCCGGTCCGATCCGGTGATGAGCCCTGTCGCCCGCTGGCTGGACGACGAAGAACAGCACGCCGTGGCGGTCTGGTACGCCGCGATGCCGGATCCGGCCGCGGCCCCGACCGGTCCACCGCCGGACATCTGGCGGAACGGCTCGCCACAGCGGGGCGTGGCTGCCTGCGCCGGCTGCCATGGCGTCGGCGGGGAAGGGTCGGGCGCGGGCAATCCGGCGGTCCACGGCCAGCCCGCAGCCTATACGCTGGATCAGCTGAGGCGCTGGAAGCGGGGTGAGCGCCGCAACGATCCTCTCGGGGTGATGGCGGCGGCGGTCGCCGGGCTCAGCGACGCCGAGATGCGCTCCATAGCCGTCTGGCTCGAGACCGCACCCACTGCTCCGCCGCCAGCCAGCGACGCTGCCATCGCGTCCGCTTCGGGGCCAGTTCCGGCAGGACCGGCAGCATCCCGTGGACCACGTCGTCCCGGTCGATGAAATGATGCTTGAGCGCCGCTCCGACATGGATCGGGATCAGCAGCAGCAAGGTCACGACCAGTCCCCAGTGCATCCACTCGGCCACCGCCTCGATGCGCCAGCGGGCGACCAGGTCGAGCTCGCCGAACGGGATCAGCGGCCAAGGCATGAAGCCGACCAGCGACAGCTCCTGTTCGCGCGCGGTGGCGGAGATCATCGCCCAGCCGCTCAGGGGCAGGCCGAACAGGCAGGTGTAGAAGACGTAGTGGGTGATGTGCGCCGCGGTGCTTTCCCAGCCCGGCTTGTCGGCGTCATTGATCGGACCGGGCGCCAGGAGACGCCACGATCCCCGGCCGATGACCAGCACCAGCATCAGGACTCCGACGAGGTAGTGCAGGTCATGCGCCGCGACCTTGTCGCCCCCGACCGGCAGCCGCCCCATCCACCAGCCCCAGAACAGCTGGAAGATCACCAGCGCCGCCATGGTCCAGTGGAAGACGATGGCCACCGGCGAATAGCGGCCCTCGTCGGTATGGCCGGCCGCCCATTCGAGGATGTTGACGATCAGCCGGTTGATCATGCGGGGCGCGCGCCGGTCCGGGGGTCCGGACCGATCCATCGGCCGAGCACCATCAGCGCCGCCGCCAGATAGACCGCCGCCGCCGGCGCCCACATGATCAGTCCGGCCGCCTGCTGGTCCTCGAGGGGGGTCAGACTCCAGGCCGCCGTCGTCGCGAAATGCGGCTCGTAGACGGGCTGGCCGGTGAAGGTCAGCAGGGCCCCGAGCAGACCCATGGCCACCATCGCGATCAGCAGGGCGGCGACGGCGGCGGGCGCCGAAGCGCGGCGCACCGCCGCCCAGAACCACACCGCAGAGCCGAGCAGGCTTGACTGCATCAGCCAGTAGACGGCGTCGTTCGACAGGGCCCAGCCATAGGCCGACGGCGCGTGCCACGCCCAGAACACCACCGCCTGCGCCGCCGTGGCCAGGGCCAGCGGCCCGGCGGGCCGCCGCGGCGCAGACCAGGCGATCAAGGGCGCCGCGACCGCCACGAGCAGGACATGATGCACCGTCCGCGCCGCGAACAGCGCCGAGCTCAGGGCGCACAGGGGCGAGACGAAGACGATGGCCAGCCCCACGACGGCGGCGGCTGCGCACATCCGCTCGCGACCGGACATACGCCACCCGACCACCGCCAGACCGAGCGCCAACGCCGCGATCAGCACCGGGTCGAGATTCCATCGCGCGAGCCATTCGGCCGGCGTCGGGCCCGGCCCGCAATAGGGGATCCACACCGGACCGGTCCCGGTCATCGCTCGGGCAGGGCGTAAGCGATATGGACCCAGGCCCCGAGGAGCCTCAGCCGCCACAGCATGACGCCCGAGGCGACCAGGCCGAGGCCGGCCAGCAGGTAGGAGAAGGATCCGCCGATCGGCGGCACAAGACCGATCAGGATCAGCACGACGGCCAGTATCCGCACCGCCACGCCGCCGACGCCCTTCTCGATCCTCGCCATCACAGACCCCGTATCCCAGCTTCAGCACAGGGATGAACCGGCGGCATCCGGGGGGGTTCCGAAATCCCGGCCCGGGCCGGCCGGCGCAGCGGGGCGCGGAACCCCCGAACCGCTGCGCCGTTGGCCCGGAATGGCTCGCAAACCCGACAAGGCTGCCGACGCCCGCCCCTCCGCGCCGGGGTCGGGCCTGGTCGTGGGCGGACTCGGCGGGCCGCAGGACGAACTGCTCGAATCCGGTCAGGAAGAGGTCTTCTCGCGCACCGAGGTCGAGAGCGGCCGTATCGAGCACAAGGCCGACACGGACGGATCCGACGCGCGCCCGGAGGGTGGTCGCAAGCGGGGGCGCTGACGCTCAGGCGGCCCGCCGCTCCGTGGCGGGCGCGGCCACGAGCGGCTCGAACACGTGCCGGGCCAGATGGCGCACCACCGGAACCGCGACCCCGTCGCCGGTGAGATGATAGGCGTCGCTGTAGTTGCGCGGCAGCACATAGTCGTCGGCCAGACCCATCAACCGCGCCGTCTCGCGCGCCGAGATCAGCCGCGAGCGCACCAGCGGCCCATCGACGACGAGGATGATCTGGCGGCTCGATCCGCCGGCCGGGGTGCGCAGGCAGCCGGCGACGTCGTCGAACCGGACCTCGGCGCGCTGAACCTTGGCCCCGGCCTCGACCCGGGTGCGGCGATAGACCCCGCCGACCATCCGCCGCCCGGCCCGGCGGGCCGCCTCGACCTTGGCGGCGTTGACCGGCGACATCAGGTCGAGCAGCCGTTTGGTCTCGGCCTGGTTATGCCAGACGACGCTGTCGGGCCGATCCTCGATCAGGTCGGCGAAGGTCGTGGTCCGGCGTGGCGGCGGCGGCACGTTCCACCACAGCAGTCGCTCCCGTACGGCCTCCGGCAGGGCCGCCGCCGCCCGGCGCACGGCGCGGGTGTGGAAAGGCTCGACCGGTTCGGGCGCCAGCAGTTCCGGCGCGACCTCGACCCCGTCGCGCACCCCGACCACGAACAGCCGCGGCCGGCTCTGCGGCACGAAGAGGTCGGCGTTGATGACCAGGGCGCCGTAGCGATAGCCGGCCTCGGCGAAGGTCCGGCAGATGGTCTCGAAGTCGCGGCCGCCGTGCGACGTCAGGGTTCCGCAGACGTTCTCGACCGCCACCAGCCGGGGGCCTCGACCGCGTGCGATCAGCCCGTGGATGACGCCCCAGAAGGCGTGGAAGGTTCCGGAG
>JAAXIW010000277.1 GCA_012270135.1 Brevundimonas sp.
TCGCCCTGTCGCGGCGCCGGATCACCGTCTCGACCTCGGGCGTCGTGCCCCAGCTCCAGGCGCTCGGCGAGCGCACCCAGGCCATGCTGGCGAGCAGCCTGCACGCCACCAACGACGCCCTGCGCGACGTGCTGGTGCCGTTGAACAGGAAATACCCGCTGGACCAGCTGATGGCCGCCATCCGCGCCTATCCCGGCCTGTCCAACGCCCGCCGGGTGACCTTCGAATACGTCATGCTCAAGGGCGTCAACGACAGCCCGGAAGAGGCCCGTGCCCTGCTGAAGCTGATCGAGGGCATCCCGTCCAAGGTCAACCTGATCCCGTTCAACCCGTGGCCCGGCACGGATTACGAATGCTCGGACTGGAAGACCATCGAGCGCTTCGCGGCCATCCTCAACAAGGCCGGCTACGCCTCGCCGATCCGCACCCCGCGCGGCCGCGACATCCTCGCCGCCTGCGGCCAGCTCAAGTCCGAGAGCGAAAAGGTGCGGGCCAGCGTCCGCCGCGCCGAACAGGCCGCCGCGGCAGGCGTGGAAGCGGCCTGACGCCAGGGCCGCCTCCCGGCCTCAAGCAGCGCGAAGCGCGGTAGGCCGCCTCGACCCGCCGTAACAATTCCTCACCAACTGTGGCCCCGCCGCGCTTGCGGATTCGGGCGGGAATGGGGCACAGCCTTGCTGTGACAGCCGCCCGGACAGCCATGGAATCCCCGTCTCTCGCCGCCGTGCTCGAAAGCCCTGAGGTCCAGGCCTTCGCCACCGGCTTCCCCACGACCGTCCTCCACCTCTCCGTGACGCTCGGCCTGCTCGTCGCCGGGGCGGTGATCTACGCCCTGCTGACGCCGTGGAAGGAGATCGCCCTGATCCGCGAGGGCAACGCCGCCGCCTCTGTGGCCTTCGCCGGGGTGCTGGTCGGCCTCGCCGTTCCGCTGGCGGTCAGCCTCAGCGTCTCGACCTCGGTGCGCGACATCCTGATCTGGGGCGTGGCCACCGTCGTGCTCCAGCTGCTGGCCTTTCGCATCGTCGATCTGCTGCTGACCGGCCTGCCCCAGCGCATTCGCGAGGGCGAGATCTCGGCCGCCGTGCTGCTGGTCGGGGCCAAGCTGGCGACCGCGGTCATCCTCGCCGCCGCCCTGACGGGCTGAGCCCGTGAGCCGTCCCTCCGACTGGGTGATCTACACCCTCGTTCTCGCCGCCCTGATCGGCCTGTCGCTGGGCCAGCGCGAGAACGCCGACGCTCCGCCGGCCCCGCCGCCGCCGGACGAGATGGAAGGGGCCCTGCTCGGACCCGTCACGCCGTTCGACCCCGCCGTCACCGTCAACGCGCCGGACATCCCGTTCCAGCCCGCCTCGGGCACGGCCTTTTCGATCGCCAGCCGGGGCCGATGGGTCACCGCCCGCCATGTCGTCGAGGGCTGCCGGCGTCCGGCCATCATGGTCGGGGGCGGCCGCGCGGTCGCCGCCGACGTCCGCCTCGCGCCCCGGGCCGACATCGCCGTGCTGCAGACCGCCGGCGGCCCGGCGGCGCTTCCGCTCGCGGCGGGCGAGCCCCTGCGCAAGGGCCAACGCGCCTTCCATCCGGGCTATCCCCAGGGTCGCGCGGGCGAGGTGACTTCTCGCCTGCTCGGTCGCGAAACCCTGCGCGTGCGGGGCCGCGGCCAGCGCGACGAGCCCGTCCTCGCCTGGGCCGAGGTTGGCCGAACCGACCGGCTGGGCGGCTCCCTGTCGGGCCTGTCCGGCGCGCCGGTGCTGGATCGTCAGGGCCGTGTCGTCGGCGTCACCATTGCCGAAAGCCCGCGCCGGGGCCGCATCTACACCACCGCGCCGGATACCTTCGCCCCCGCCGTGCGCGGCCTGCAGAGAGCCGACGAGCCCCTGACCGGGCGGCGCATCAACATCGAGAACTACGGCCTCGTCGCCGACGAGATGCGCCGCGACCTGCGCGTCAGCCAGGTCGTCTGCCTCTCGGCCTGACCTACCGCAGCGTCGCCGAGTCCAGGTTCAGCTCGGTCAGGGGGATCACCTCGACGTTCGGGTATTTCGCTCGCAGCGCTTCGAGGAAGACCGAAGCGTCGCCGACGATGACGAGGCTGGCGCCGGCAGACGGCAGGTGATCCGCGAATGCCGATTCGATCTGCTCAGGCGTGACCGCCCGGACTTTGTCCGCATAGGCCGCCAACTCGCTCATCGGCAGGTCGTACAGGGCCAGATTGGCGATGAAGCCGCCGAGACCGTCGACAGTCTCCAGCGAGCGGCCGAAGCCGCCGATCATCACCGCCCGACGGGGCGACAGCTCGCTCTCGGAGATGCGCTCCGAACCCATCCGGCCGAGCTCTTCGAGGATGAGCTCGGCGACGGCCGGCACGGCGTCGTTGCGAGTCTGGGCGCTGGCGGTGAACAAGCCCTCGTCCGCCCGGGCGCCCAGCGACGAGCCGGCCCCGTAGCTGAGGCCGCGCTTGATCCGCACCTCCTGGTTCAGACGCGAGGAATAACCGCCGCCCAGCAGCGTATTTCCCAGCGCCAGCGGGAAATACTCCGCGTCGGTCCGCGACACGCCGCGCGCGGCCACCACGACCGCGGCCTGACCCGCGCCCGGCTGATCGATGACCACCACCCGGGGCGCCAGCGCGGCGCCGGCCGGATCGTCCGACCGCGCTCCCGCCGCGCCGTTCCCGCGCCAGTCGCCGAAGGCCTGTTCCGCCAGGGTCCGCGCCTGCTCCGGGGTGATCGCCCCGGAGAAGACCAGCGTGGCGTCGGCCGGTGAGAAACGGTCGCGGTGGAAGGCGACCACGTCCTCACGGGTCAGGGTCGGGACTGACGTAACCGTGCCCAAACCCGGCGCGCCATAGGGAGCGTCGCCGTAGATCACCCGGCCGACGGATTGCGAGGCGATCTGGCCTGGCTGGCTCAGGGCCACCCGCAGGCCGTCCAGCGTCTGTGACTGCTGGCGCTCCAACTCGTCGGCGGCGAAGGCGGGGTTGCGCACCACATCCGCCATCAGGGCCAGGGTCTGCGGGAAGACCTCGGCGGGCGCGTTGGCGTAGACATTGGTGAAGTCCACCCCGGCGCCCGCGCCGACGGTGGCTCCCAGCCCTTCGATCTCGGCGGCGATCTGCGGCGCGGTGCGGGTTGCGGTGCCCTGGGTCAGCAGGCCGGCCGTCATGGTCGCCAGGCCCGGCTTTCCGCCGTCGTCGCGCGTGCCGGCGTCGAAGCCGAGACGGGCGGAGATCAGCGGCACGCCCTCGGTCGGGGCGACCAGAACGCGCAGGCCGTTGGCCAGGCGGAAGTCGGCGACGGCGGGGGTTGACGGGGAAACCTCGGGCCCCGGCGCCGGGATGGCGGCGCGTTGACCCTCAGGCAGCAGAACGGTCGGCTCGCCCACCGGAGCCAGGTCGGCCACCTTGACCGGGGCGTCGACGTTGGTGTTCGCCTCGGTCGGCGGATGGGTCTCGTCGGCCGGCAGGTAGCGCATGGTGATCATGCGCTGCTCGGACAGATAGCGGCGGGCCACCCGCTGGATGTCGGCGGCGGAACCGGCCCGGAGGGCCGCGACCTCGCGGTCGGCGGTGGCGGCCTTGCCGTCCCACATCAGGGCGAAGCCCAAGGCGTTTGCGCGGTCGTCGACGCCCTCGCGCTGGCGCAGAAGGTTGGCGACCAGTTCGTTCCGGGCCTCGGCCAGTTCCGCCGCGCTGACCGGCTCATCGCGGAAGCGGGCCACCTCGGCGCGCAGGGCGGCGACGCCGGCCTCGGCCGTCTGGCCGTCGGCCATGATGGCGTAGGCGGTCAGATTGCCGGCCTGTTGGGCGAAGTCGGGGCTGGACGAAGCCTGGGCTGCGATCTGCTGATCATAGACCAGCGACTGGTACAGGCGGCTGCTCTCGCCGGTCGACAGGATGCCGTCGAGCACGGTCAGGGCGGCGCGGTCGGGATGACCATAGGGCACGGTGGGCCAGGCCAGCATCACCGCCGGCAGCGGCACATTGGCGCCGTAGAAGGTCGCCTCGCGGGGGCCGGTCGGTTCGGGCTCGATGACATTGTTGACCGGCAGGGGCGTGGCCGGGTTGGTCAGGTCGGCGAAATACTGTTCGATCCAGCCGTCCAGCTGCGCCTGATCGAAATTGCCGGCGACGATCAGCACGGCGTTGTCCGGCCGGTAGTAGGTGGCGTGGAAACGGCGCACGTCCTCGATGGTCGCGGCGTTCAGCTCCTCGATCGAGCCGATGCCCGGGCGCCGGTAGGGATGATCCTGATAGATGGTCTGGGGCGCGAGCAGGCCAAAGAAGCGGCCGTAGGGGTTGGCCAAATAGCTCTGGCGGTATTCCTCCTTCACCACGTCCCGTTCCGAGGCGAAGACGTCGGCGTCGACGACCAGAGAGCCCATCCGGTCGGCCTCGGCGAAGATCAGCCTCTCCAGATGATTGGCCGGCACCACCTCATAGTAGTTGGTGAAGTCGTCCCAGGTGGAAGCGTTGTTGAAGCCGCCCACGTCCTCGGTCAGCCGGTCGAAGGTCTCGGTCGGCATGTTCTCGGTCGATTTGAACATCAGGTGTTCGAACAGGTGGGCGAAGCCCGAACGGCCGGCCGGGTCGTCCTTGGAGCCCACGCGGTACCAGACCTGCACGGTCACATTCGAAGTCGAGGCGTCCCGAAGGGTGAAGACCTTCAGGCCGTTCGGCAGAGCGCACTCGCGGAAGCCCAGCGGCGGAACCTCGCCCGGCGCGACGGCGGTCGCGGCCGGGGCCGGATCGCAGCTCAGGGCCGACGCGGCGGCGGTGGTCTGGATCGGCGCCGCATCGACGGTGGCGCAGGCGGCGACACCGATCAGCAGGGCGGAGATCGAGGCGGCGGCGAACAGGCGGGACTTCATGGGATCGGCTCCGAAACCCGCCGGCGCGGGCGAGGGCGACCCTATCAGGGCGGAAATCCGGCGCACCTTACGGAGTCGTAATGCGCGTCAGTCGAGCCGCAGCGCCTCGGCCAGCAGCTTCGCCTCCGCCGCCCGGCTGGATCCCGTGCGCCACGCGACGACGATCTCGCGGCGCGGCGCCTTGGCCGAGATGTGGCGAACGACCACGCCCGGCATGTCCGCCAGCCCAGCTCGCACCGCCATCTCGGGCAGGAAACTGACACCGAGGCCCGAGGACACCATCTGGACGAGGGTATGCAGAGATGTGGCGGCGAAGACGTCGTCGCCCTTCGGCGGATCGATGTCGAAGGCCGCCAGCGCCTGATCTCTCAGGCAGTGGCCGTCCTCGAGCAGGATCAGATCCTCGGCCTTCAGCGACCCAGGCGGGATCGGCCCGGCGCCCGCCAGGACGTGGCCGACCGGGGCCGCCGCCAGAATTTCGTCGTCGCCGATGCGGGCGTAGTCAATGCCGTGAGCGGAATAGGGCAGGGCGATCACCGCCGCGTCCAGCTGACCCGCCTTCAGGGCCGCCACCAGGCGGGGCGTCAGATCTTCGCGGATGAACAGCCGAAGGGCCGGGTAGGCGTTTTTCAGCGCGGGCAGCTTGGCGGGGAGCAGGAAGGGCGCGACGGTCGGGATGACGCCGAGCCGAAACCGGCCGGACAGGGGCTTGCCGGCGTTTCTCGCCGCCTCCACCAGATCCTCCGTCCGCGCCAGCACATCTTCCGCCCGCCGAACCGCCTCGGCGCCCACGGCGGTCAGCTGGACATTGCCCCGGGTGCGCTCGACCACGGCCGCGCCGAGTATCTTCTCAAGCTCCTGCACCCCCGCGGACAGGGCCGGCTGGCTGACATGGGCCGCCTCCGCCGCCCGGCTGAACGAAGCGTGCTCGGCGAGAAGTTTGAGATAGTGGAGCTGGCGGAGGGTCGGGAGCATGTTTGGAAATAGCCCTGAATTATCCAGCGATCAAAGCTAATCGAGCGGGCCTATAGGAATCCCGGTCATCCCCAGGTCACGCCCCGGATGGGCCCGAACCACCGCATCCGGCAGGCCATCATCGCCGTCTCGCCCAGCTGTTCGACCAGCCGCCAGTTGACCACGGCCCCGACCGGCGCGCCGACAACGGGGATCATCTGGGCCAGCTTGGCCAAGTCGATATAGTCGCGATACTCGATCTGGAACCGTCGCCAGTCGTACTCGGTTACCGCGGCGGGCTGATCGGTCCCGGCGATCCAGCGCTCCAGCTCCGCCAGGGCCTCAGGACGCCGCCTCGCGCCGGCGAAAGCGAGGTGAAAGATGTGCAGCAGGAACAGCCGTTCGCGCACCGTGTCCCCGCCCCAACCGTAGGCGGCCACCACCTCCCCCAGCATCCGCACCTTGATGGCCATCAGGGCCGGAAAATCCGCCGCCGCCAGCACGAAGCCGCCGGCGCCCGCGACCCCGCCCTCGACGCTGGCGGTGTTGCGATACGTCCGGATCGCCGCCCGCGCCCGCTGTTCGCGCGCGGCCAGCGACCCTTCGGTCACGGGTCGGGTCTGGATCAGGTCGGACCCGAAGAGGATGCCCTTCGTCATCGCCTCGACGCCCGATGTGACAACGGCGTGCACCCGCTCGGGGATGATGCGATTGATCCGGTCCTGGGTTCCGCGAGTCGCCTTGTCCCACAGGCCGGGCGGCTTCAGCACCTTCGCCCGCCATGCCTCGACCCCGGCGCGCACCGTGGCCTCGTCGACGACCGTGACCAACCCGGGCGGGGTGTCGTCGGCGCTGATGATTTCGGGTGGACCGGCCATGGGCTCTCCTGACGCGGCGTCACGGTTGCAGGCCCGCGCGCGCGGGTCTAGACCCCGCCCGACAGCGGCCATGGCCGCACGGACCTCTTCCTCCCGGAGAAAGACAGAATGGCTCGCGCGAAGATCGCCCTCATCGGCGCCGGTATGATCGGCGGCACCCTGGCCCACGTGGCGGCGCGCGAGGCGCTGGGCGACGTTGTCCTGTTCGACATCGCCGAAGGCACGCCTCAGGGCAAGGCACTGGACATAGCCGAGGCCACCGCCGTGATCGGGACCGATGTCGCGCTCAAAGGAGCCAACGACTACGCCGACATCGCCGGCGCCGACGTCTGCATCGTCACCGCCGGCGTGCCGCGCAAGCC
>JAAXIW010000057.1:0-483 GCA_012270135.1 Brevundimonas sp.
GGGAAAAGAGAACCACCAGTCCGCCGACGTAGAGCAGGATCACCACCCCGCTGTCCCAGCCCATGCGCAGCACCGTGCGGTCGCGCCGCTCGACCAGGCCGATGATGTAGACGCCGCTCATCAGCGCCCCCAGCATCGCCGCCGCCGCCGAGAACGGCCCCACGGCTCCCATCGCCGGCGCCTCCCGATGCAGGGCGTCGACCACGGCGATCAGCAGCACGTCGAACATGTTGCCGCCCAGCACGTCGCCCATCGCCATCTGCGCCCGGTTCAGTTTCAGCGCCGCCCAGGCGCTCGACAGCTCCGGCAGGGAGGTGGCCCCCGCGAGGAAGACCGCGCCGAAGAAACTGGTTCCCAATCCGGTCTGCTCCGCCAGCGCCTCGCCCGAGACGGTCGCCAGAAAGCCGGCGATCAGGATCACTCCGCCCGCCGCCCCCAACAACAAGCGCAAGTTTTCGGCCATTCCCCTCGACATGATCAATC
>JAAXIW010000057.1:493-7055 GCA_012270135.1 Brevundimonas sp.
ATGGTTCCCCCTTTCATTGATCCTCCTCCGGTCTGGCCCGCCATGTGTTGTCTCGTTCTGTTGTTAATTTAGTCCGTGATCAGGTCCACTCCGCCCGCCGCCGCCAACAGCAGGCTCAACCTGGCCGCCGGCCCGCGCCGCTCCTCGCCCTCCGTCTTCCCGACCGTCGCCGCCCGGCCCGCCGGCCGCCAGCGCGTCTCCCGGCTCAGGGTCCGCGCCGTCAGCACGCAGGCGACGTAAGCGATGACCAGTACGGCCGACCCCGCTCCGACCCCCGTCCCGAACAATTCCCGGTCGCCGGACACGACGGCCATTGCGGCCACGGCCAGAAGCACCACATTCATGGCGGCGTAGGCGATCACATCGGGCCGCGGCGGCTGCGCGGTCAGGGCCTTGCGCCCCAGCATCGCATCCACCACCGCCAGGATGACCAGCTGGAAGGCCACGCCGCCCAGCAGGTTGTTCACCGCCAGCGAAGGGCCCGAGGTCAACACTCCGCTGATCGACGTGGCCACCTCCGGCAGCGACGTGATCCCGCCCAGCAGCACAAGCCCGACCACCGCCCCGCTCAGCCCCGTCGCCGTCGCGAACCGGTCGGCGTAACCCGCCAGCTTCGTCCCGGCGATCCACACTGCCGCCGCCGAGGCGATGAAGACCGCCGCCGCCATCCAGGAACTCTGCCCGATCCAGTCGGCCATACCGCCTCGTCGCTACCGCCCGTCGATCAGACCCTAACCGAACGCGCTCCCGGACGTTCCGGAGAGCGTCGCGCCCCTTTTTCCGCGCGGCATGTCCAACGACACGCACCCGCGCTATCACAGGAATCCAATGACCAAACCTCCCCGCCGGCCCGCCGCCGGCCTCCCTGATAAAGACGCGCTGCTCGCCTTCCTCCGCGAGGCCGGATCGGCGGAGAAAACCGATATCGCCCGCCATTTCGGCCTCAAGGGCGGCGATCGCCGCGCGCTGCGCGAAATGATCCGGGAGCTCGAGGCCGAAGGCCGCCTCGGCAAGCGCGGCCGCAAGGGCTTCTCCGAAGCCGGCGGCCTCCCCCCCGTCGGCGTCGCCGACGTGGTCGAGCGCGACGTCGCCGGCGAATTCTACGTCACCCTCGTCGAGGCCTCGCCCGACGCGCCGCGCGCCATCCTGGTTCCGGACAACACCGGAAAGACCGGCGCGGCCCCCGGCCTCGGCGCCCGGGTCCTGGCCAAATTCTCGCGCGGCGAGAACGGCTGGGAAGCGCGCATCATCAAGGTGCTCGACACCGATACGAACCGCGTCCTCGGCGTCATCCGCAAATCCAACAAGGAGGTCCGGGTCGAACCCGTCGACCGTCGCTCGAAGGACGTCCTGCTGGTTCCCCACGCCCAGGCCGGCGACCTGCGCGACGGCGACCTGGTGCTGGCCGCCATCGAAAAGGGCGAGCACCGCTACGGCCCCAAACGCGGCAAGATACTCGAGGCCATCGGCCGCGAGGATGACCCGCGCGCCGCCTCCCTGATCGCCATCGCCGCCCACAATGTGCCGATGGGCTTCTCGGACAAGGTGCTTCAGGAGGCCCAGGATCAGGAACTTCCGTCGTTGAAGGGCCGGGAGGACCTGCGCGACCTGCCGCTGATCACCATCGATCCCGCCGATGCGCGCGACCACGACGACGCCGTCTTCGCCCAGCGCGACGAGGATCCGAAAAACGAGGGCGGCTGGATCGTCTGGGTCGCCATCGCCGACGTCGCCGCCTACGTCCGCCCCGGCACGACGCTGGACCGCGAAGCGCGCGAGAAGGGCAATTCCACCTACTTCCCCGACCGCGTCGAGCCGATGCTGCCCGAGGTCCTGTCCAACGGGCTGTGCAGCCTGAAACAGGGCGAGAACCGCGCCTGCCTCGCCGTCCGCATGGTCTTCGACAGGGCCGGCCGGAAGACAGGGCACAAATTCGTCCGCGGCCTGATGCGCTCGCACGCCAGCCTCAGCTACGAACAGGCCCAGGCCGCCATCGACGGAGTAGAGAACGGCGGCGGGACCGACGAGGTCACCGGCCCGATCATGGAGACCATCCTCTATCCGCTGTGGAACGCCTACAGGACGATGCTCAAAGGCCGCGAGAAGCGCAGCCCGCTGGCCATCGAAAGCCCCGAGCGCAAGGTGCTGATGGACCCCGGCGGCGGCATCGGCTCGATCCAGCCGCGCAAGTCGCTGGAGGCGCACCGCCTGATCGAGGAGATGATGATCCAGGCCAACGTCTGCGCCGCCGAGACTCTGGAGCAGAAGCGCGTGCCCCTGCTCTACCGCGTCCATGACGCCCCCAGTCAGGAGAAGCTCTTCAACCTGGGCGACTTCCTCCAGACCATCGGCAAGCCGTGGAACAAGGGCGAACCGGCCACCACGAAACGGTTCAACAAGCTGCTCGACGAGACCCGCGAAGGCGAACACGCCGAGGTCGTCAACGAGGTCGTCCTGCGCACCCAGATGCAGGCCATCTACAGCCCCGAGAACGTCGGCCACTTCGGCCTCAACCTCGACCGCTACGCCCACTTCACCTCGCCGATCCGGCGCTATTCCGACCTGATCGTCCACCGCGGCCTGATCCGCGGTCTCGGCCTCGGCAAGGACGGACTCACCGACCGCGAGATCGCCGAACTGCCCGCGATCGCCGAACAGGTGACGATGACCGAGCGCCGCTCCATGGCCGCCGAGCGCGCCGCCATGGACCGCTACATGGCCGCCTTCCTGTCCGAGCGGGTCGGCGCGACCTTCACCGGCCGCATCAGCGGCGTGACCCGCTTCGGCCTGTTCATCCGGCTCGATGAGACCGGCGCCGACGGCCTGGTGCCCGTCTCGACGCTCGGCGGCGAGTATTTCCACCACGACGACCGCACCCACGCCCTCGTCGGCGAACGCAGCGGGGCGCGCTGGACCCTCGGCCGCGATGTCGAGGTCAAGCTGGTCGAAGCCACCCCCGTCACCGGCGGCCTGGTCTTCGAGATGCTGTCCGACCCCGCCCCGCGCGATCCCAACGCGCCCTCGCCGCGCCTCGGCGCCCGCACCCGCGGCAGGGGCGGCGACGGCTTCCCCAAACGCGGCGGCGGCCGTCCCGGCGGTCCCAAACCCCCGCGCGGCGGCAAACCCTCCGGCGGCCTCAAGGGCGTCCGCAAGGGCAAGCGACGCTGATTCAGGCGCGTCCGGCCTGACGAATTTCGCGTCCCGCCTCCTTTCGTCTAGCCTCGCTCGCCGAACGGGAGGACGCCATGACACGACTGAACTCGACCCTCGCTTCGGCTCTGGCCGCCGCGTTGCTGCTCGCCACCGTCCCGGCGGCGGCCAATGACACCGTCGCCTCGATGGGAGCGGGCGGCCTTGTGTTCGAGAAGACCGACGGCATCACCATGCTGTCCGAAGACCTGTTCCTGTCTATGGATGAGGTCCGGGTCGCCTACCGCTTCCTCAACCACACCGACGAGGCGATCGAGACCATCGTCGCCTTCCCGATGCCGGACATCGAGCCGGACTGGATGGGCTCGATCCGGGGGCCGGTCTCCGATCCCATGCGGACCCTGCCCTTCATCACCCGGGTCGACGGCTATTCCGTCCCGACCCAGGTCGAACAGAAGGCGATGCTGAACGGCGTCGACGTCACCCGCCGCCTGCAGCGCCTCGGCCTGCCGCTCATCCCCTATTTCGACGCCCTCGAAGGGCCGGTGGGCGAGCTCACGGAAGCCCAGATCGCCGAACTGGTCGCCGACGGCCTGATCGAGAGCAATGTCCACGCTGACGGCAGCCGATCCACCTTCGGGCTCTGGACCCTGAAGACGACCCACTACTGGACCCAGCATTTCTATCCCGGCGAGGAAGTCAGGATCGAGCACCTCTACATTCCCGTCGTCGGCGGGACGACGGCCACAGGCGTCGGCGAACCCGGCGACCCCCGGGCGGCCTATGACGGCCAATACTGCGTCGATGAACCGGTTCGGGCCGCCGTCGCGCGCCGACAGGCCGAGGGGTTTCAGATGCGGGACAACTGGCTCGACTATACCCTCGTCACCGGCGCGAACTGGTCCGGTCCGATCGGCGAGTTCCGTCTCGTGGTCGACAAGGGATCCGAAAACAACGTCGTCAGCTTCTGCGCCGAAGGCGTGCGCCGCATCAGCCCGACCCAGTTCGAGGTCCGCTATTCCAACTACACGCCGACACGGGATCTCAACGTGCTAATCGTCCAGGGTGACCGCTACGAGTAATCCGTTCGACGCCGCCCGTGACCTGGCCGACGCCCCGCGCGTGGGCGGCCGTCAGCGCCCCCGGGACGCCGCCACCCTGATCCTGACCCGGCCCGGACCGGCGGGCCCGGAGGTGCTGATGGGCCGCCGCGCGGCCGGCCACGTCTTCATGGCCTCCAAATGGGTCTTCCCCGGCGGCCGCGTCGAGCGCACCGATCCCTCCGCCGCCTTCGCCACCGACCTCGCCGCCGCCGACGCGCTCCGGCTCGCGCGCGAGCTGGCGCCCCGCCGCGCCCGCGCCCTGGCCCTCGCCGCCGTGCGCGAGACCTTCGAGGAGACCGGCCTGCTGCTCGCCGAACCCGCTCCGCCTGCTTCCGTCGCCGGTCCCTGGCGCGAGTTCCGGGCGGTCGGCGCCCTGCCGGACCTCGCGGCCCTGCGCTACATCGCTCGCGCCATCACCCCGCCCGGCCGCACCCGCCGCTTCGACGCCCGCTTCTTCATGGCCGACGCCTCGGCCCTGCTGTATCCCGAGCCGACCGCCGGCTCCGGCGAGCTCGACGAGATCGCCTGGCTGCCGCTGGTCCAGGCCCGCGCCGTCGACCTGCCCGCCATTACCCGCTTCGTGCTGGGCGAGGTGGCCGAAAGGCTGTCGCAGCCGAACCGTCCCCTGCCCTTCGTCCGCATGGTCCGGGGCAAGCACGTCATCGAGCATCAGGACTGAGCGCCATGGCCGACACCCCGATCACCCTGCGCCTGACCATCGCCGACCCCGTCCCCGGCGGCCGCTACCGCCTGCCGAAGGCCGACGCCCCGCTCGAGCCCGTCACTGCGTCCGAAGCGCCCCTGTCCTTCGACGTCCCGATCCGCCTGTCCGCCGACAACCGCTTCCTCGGCCCCTTCGTCCGTCGCGAGGGGCCGGCCCGCCGCTTCGTCTACATCCGCATCGGAACCTCCGCCGGCGATCACGCCAGCCCGTGGAGCCGCCGGGCCAAGATCGACATCCACGACATCCCGCCGGCCCTGCTGGACCGCGCCCGCGCAGGCCGGACGCTCGAGGTCGTCCTGCCGGGTCGCGGCAAGGACGGCTCGCCGGCCTGCGCCACCGTTCGTCCGACGACGTCCTGGCGCGCGCTTTGACCGCGCCCCCGCCCGCCGGTATGCCGACGGCATGAAACTCGAGGCCCCCTTCATCAAGCTGCCGTTCCGGTTCGACGCGGATCGCCTGCAGGAAGAGATCGCGGCCCTGCCCGCCGAGGCCTGGGTTCGCCATCCGAACAATCTCGACGGCAACAGCGCCCTGCGCCTGATCACCGTCGGCGGCGGCGAGAACGACGACGTCGCCGGGGCCATGGCGATGACGCCCCATCTCAAGGCCTCGCCCTATCTGCAGCAGGTGCTGGCCCATTTCGGCGTCGTCTGGAGCCGCTCCCGCCTGATGAAGCTCGGCCCCGGCGCCCAGGTGCCGCTGCACACTGACATCAACTACCACTGGTTCCACCGGGTCCGGATGCATGTCCCGATCGTGACCACGCCCGACGTCAAATTCTTCTGCGGCGACCAGGTCGTGCACATGGCCCGGGGCGAGTCGTGGATCTTCGACAACTGGCGCACCCACAAGGTCGAGAACGGGTCCGACATCGAGCGCATCCACCTCGTCGCCGACACCACCGGCAACAGCCGCTTCTGGGACATGGCCCACGCCGCCGCGACGCAGACGATCGAACCGCAGACCATTCCGTATCAGCCCGGCGCCCGCGTCGGCATCGCCACCGAGCAGCACAACATCTACCGCGTCATGCCCCCGTCCGAGGTCGATGACCTGCTGCGCGACCTCGTCGAGGAGACCGTCTCGCTCAAGGCCGGCGACGCCGGGGCGGAGCAGTTCGCCGCCTTCCAGCGCGTCATCTACGGCTTCCGCCAGGACTGGCGCCAGCTGTGGTCCCTGTTCGCCGACAGCGACCGCGGCGTGCCCCACTACCGCAAGCGTCTCGAGATGCTCCTTCAGCAGGTCCAGGCGCTCGGCGACGAGCTCCGCGTGCGTTCCAACCAGATGCCGGTCCTGCGGGTCATCGGCCAGCGGATCGGCACCTATGCGGTCAACCCCGAGGTCGGCGCCATGGGCGCATCCGCCCCGGCGGCCGGGGCCGCGCCGGCGCCTCGTCCCGTGGTCCGCACCCCCGACTACGACCGGCCGGTGATCATCGTCGCCGCGCCCCGCTCGGGCAGCACCGCCCTGTTCGAGACCCTCGCGGTCACCCCCCAGCTGCACAATCCGGGCGGCGAGGCCCACTGGCTGGTCGAGGGCTTCCGCATGTTCCTGCCCGGCGCGCCCGGATTGTGCAGCTGGGGGG
>JAAXIW010000121.1 GCA_012270135.1 Brevundimonas sp.
CGGTGGTGACGGCGATCCGGGCGGCGTCCGGCACGGCCCGGTCGAGCAGATGGTCCGCAGCCTCCTTGAGCAGGTTCAGCGCGCCCCAGAACAGCCAGACGGCGACGATCAGCCCCGCCGCCGCGTCCAGGCCCGGCGCGGACAGGAAGGCGCCGGACGCCACCCCGATCAGCACCACCACTCCGGCTGCGAGGTCGGCGGCGTAATGGGCCCGGTCGGCCTTCACTGCCATCGAGCCGCTACGTTTGATGGCCCGGTCCTGCATCCATACCAGCCAGCCGGTCAGGGCGATCGAGATCAGCACCACGGCCACCGCCCAGGAGCCGGAGCTCACCGGGCGCGGATCAAAGATGCGCTGTACCGCCTCCCAGCCGATGAACAGGGCCGAAGCGAAGATCAAGCCGGACTGGACCAGGGCGGCCATGGCCTCGCCCTTGCCGTGCCCATGGCGATGCTGGGCGTCCGGCGGCGCGGCGGCCCAGCGCACGGCGAAAAAGGTGGCCAGTGACGCCGCCAGATCCAGCGCCGAATCGGTCAAGGAGGCCAGGATCGCCACTGAGCCCGAGGCGCCGAGCGCGAAAGCCTTCAACGCGATCAGGACCACCGCCACGCCGACCGACAGCCGGGTCACGCTGCGGGTGGCCAGTTGAACGTCGTCGAGGGCGGGCGCGGTCATCGCCGCCTTGTCGCGGAAAGCGCGGGCGGCGCCAAGGCTTGCGGCGTTAGCGGCATCGTCACGAAATGGCCCCATGCTGCGCGCGCCATGGGGCGAAAGGCTCCCATGTCTTCGGAGGCGATATGCACGCGGCAGGGACGGCGACCCAGGCCGACCGCTGGATCGGACGCGGCGAGGCTCTGGCCCGGTTGGGGGTCAAGGCCCAGACACTGTACGCCTATGTCAGCCGGGGCCGTATCGCCGCCCGTCCGGATCCCGACGATCCGCGCCGAAGCCTCTACGCCGTCGCCGACGTCGTCCGGCTCAGCGGCGACGAGCCCGAAGCCGATATCGGCCAATGGCTGCCGCCGCCGCAGGAGTCCGAATCTCCGGACTCCGAGATTCGGTCGTCGGTGTCCTTCAGCGACGGCCGGCGTCTGTTCTATCGCGGGCTGGACGCGGTCCAGCTGGCCGAGGCGGCGACCCTCGAGGACGTGGCGCGGCTGATCTGGGACGCGCGGTCCGGCAATCCGTTCGCCGAGGTCCGCCCGCGCGTCGGCGCCATGCCCGGTCACTCCGCGCGCGGTCGCCTGTTCGCGGCCCTCGCCCGCCGCGCCGAGGAGGACGCCGAGCTCAAGACCCGTTCACCGGAGTCGCTGCGGATCGAATGCGCGCGGGTCCTGGACGAGGCGGTCGACGCCGTGGCCGGCCCCGGCCCGCGCCTGTTCCTGCACCAGCGTCTGGCGCGGGCGTGGAAGGTGCGCGAGCCGGACGTGCATCTGGTCCGCCGCGCCCTGGTGCTGGCCGCGGACGACGGTCTCGACGCGCCCGCTCTCGCGGCCCGGGCCGCCGCCGCGGGCGGAGCCTCGCCCGCCGGCGCGGCCTTCGCGGGCCTGGCGACCCTCGCCGGAACCGCAACCATCATCGATCTGGCGAAGGAGTCGGCCTGGGTCGTCGCCGTCCGGCGCCAGGCCGTCGACGCGGCCCGCCGCGCTCACGAGGCGGGGGTCCTGTCCGGCTTCGGCGATTCCGCCTGGCCGGGCGGCGATCCCCGTGCGGCCGCCCTGCTGTCCGCCGCCGACCTGCCCCAGGATATCGCCCGGGCCATGCGCGAGGGCGAGCAGATGACCGGCCGGCCGCCGACCTTCGGCCTGGCCCTGGTCGCCGTCGCCCGCCGGCTGGAGCTGCCGCGCGACGCCGCCGCCGACCTGCTGACCATCGGCCGGCTGGCCGGTCTGCTGGCCCATGCGCTCGATCAGATGACGAACGGCTCGCCTATTCGGGCGCGGCTGCGCTATGTGGGTCCGGAACCGGGCGCGAACTGATCCGCCTGACCTTTTTCGGGGACGTGGATGGCGGACTGGCTGGCGGCGATCATTCTTGGTCTGGTCGAGGGACTGACCGAGTTCATTCCGGTGTCTTCGACGGGGCACCTGCTGCTCGCCAAACAGGCCCTGGGACTCGGCGACGAGCCGTGGGACACCTTCATCGTCATGATCCAGCTGGGCGCCATCCTCGCGGTGGTCGCCCTCTATTTCCAGCGGCTGTGGAAGGTGCTGATCGGCCTGCCGGGCAAGGATCCGGCCGCGCGCATGTTCGCCCTGTCCGTCCTGCTGGCCTTCATCCCCTCGGCCATCGTCGGCCTGCTGTTCCACGACTTCATCAAGGAGGTGTTGTTCAACACCACCATCGTCTGCGTGACCCTGATCGTCGGCGGCTTCGCCCTGATCGCCCTTGAGCGCTGGGCTCCGGTCCCGCGCGAGCACGACGCCATGAAGTTCAGCTGGAAGACCGCGCTCGGCGTAGGCCTGTTCCAGTGCCTGTCGATCATCCCCGGCGTCTCGCGCAGCGGCGCCACCATCGTCGGCGGCCTGCTGCTGGGCGTCGAGAAGCGGGCGGCGGCCGAGTTTTCCTTCTTCCTCGCCATCCCGACCATGGTCGCCGCCTTCGGCCTCGACTTCTGGGAGAGCCGCGAGATGATCGACGCCGACGTCGCCGGGATCATCGGCATCGGCTTCGTCGTGTCCTTCGTCAGCGGACTGTTCATCGTCCGCTTCCTGATCGACTTCGTGGGCCGCTACGGCTTCGCCCCGTTCGCGGCCTGGCGGATCCTCGTCGGATCGGTCGGCCTGCTCGGCATCTGGCTCTACGCCTGAGCCGTCAGGCCTGGACGGTGGCGGCGGTGTCCGCCGGGCGCTCCGAAAACTGCCCGCCGCGCCGATAGCGCCACAGGTAGGACGGCGCGAACGCATCGATCCCGGTCGGCTCGACGCCCAGATCGGCCAGGTCCGCCGCCCCGTCGGCGACCACATTGTCGCTCTCCAGGCTGACGACCTGGTCGCGGGTCAGGACGGGCGGAATGCCGACAAAGGCGGTCAGCTGGGCCGCCGAACCGATGGCCCGTGCCGCGAAGAAGGGCAGGGGGACGAGCGGATTGCTGCGGCGGGTTTCGCGCAGGACCAGCTTCAGCACCTCTTCCATGGTCATCACCTCCGGTCCGCCCAGTTCGAAGGTGCGACCGGCGGCGTCGGGCCGCTCCACGGCCTCGGCGACAGCCTCGGCGACGTCCCCGACATAGACCGGCTGGAACCGGGTGCGGCCGCCGCCGATCAGCGGCAGGGCGGGGGCCATGCTCGCCATCGCGGCGAACCGGTTCAGGAAGCCGTCGCCGGGCCCGAACACGATCGAGGGGCGCAGGATGACGGCGTCGGGCCGGGCCTCGCGGACCGCCATCTCGCCGGCGGCCTTGGTGCGGGCGTATTTCGAATCGCTCTCGGGATTGGCTCCGATGGCCGAGACGTGGACCAGACGACCCACACCGGCGGCCGCCGCGCCCTCGGCGATGTTGCGGGCCGCATCCACATGCATGGCCTGGAACGAGCGGGCTCCGGATTCGTGGAGGATGCCGATCAGGTTCACCGCTGCGTCGGCGCCGCGCAGCGCGGCCTCCACCTGGGCCGGATCGGCGGCGTCGCAGCGCGTCGCCTGGATCTGGCCGACGTGGCCCGAGGTCTGCAGCTTCCACGCCCGGTCCGGCCGACGGCAGGCCACGCGGATGCGCCAGCCGCGCCGGGCGAGGTCCTGAACGACCTGGCTGCCGACGAAACCCGAACCGCCGAAAACAGTGATCAGGCCGGGGGCGACTTCGCTCATGACAGGCTCCAAAGGCGGGCGGCCGGCGGGAACCAGCCTCGGCGCGGGGATTAGACGATGGTCCCGACGCCTGCAACGCAAACAGGATAAATCCCTGTTGACCCGCTCATGGGGCTGCCTTAAGGGTCCGCGCCTTCCGGACGGAACGCGTGCGAACGCGAAATCGTCTGGGCCCAGATGGCGGAATTGGTAGACGCGCTGGCTTCAGGTGCCAGTGATCGAAAGGTCGTGGAGGTTCGAGTCCTCTTCTGGGCACCATATTTTCAGCGGCGCCGTATCCTAGCGATACGGCGCCGTTCGTTTATGGTCCCCAGCATGAGAACGCCGACATGACCGTATTCCTGCACGAAGGCGACCTGCCCGACGGCCTCGACCTCGGCCCCGAGGTCGCGATCGATTCCGAGACCATGGGCCTGCGCTTCCGCCGCGACCCCCTGTGCGTGGTCCAGCTGTCGGCCGGCGACGGCGACGCCCACGTCGTGCGCATGGACCGCCCCGGCTACGACTGCCCCAACCTGAAGCGCCTGCTGACCGACCCGGCGGTGCTCAAGCTGTTCCACTTCGGCCGCTTCGACATCGGCATGTTCCAGCTCCACCTCGGCGTCGAGACCCGGCCGGTCTACTGCACCAAGATCGCCTCGAAGCTGGCCCGCACCTACACCGACCGCCACGGCCTCAAGGACGTCGTCCGCGAACTGGCCGGCGTCGATCTGTCGAAGGCTCAGCAGAGCTCCGACTGGGGCGCGGCGACCCTCAGCCCCGCCCAGCTCGAATACGCCGCCTCCGACGTCCTCTATCTGCATGCGGTCAAGGCCCGGCTGGACGAGATGCTCGAACGCGAGGGCCGTACCGAACTCGCCCGCAAATGCTTCGACTTCCTGCCGACCCGGTCCGCCCTCGACCTCGCCGGCTGGGACGAGATGGACATCTTCGCGCACAGCTGATGACAGAGCCCGCCGACACGCGCGAACAGGCGGACGAGGCCCGCATCGCCGCCACGGCGGAGGCCTTCCGCGCCCGGTCCCGCCGCGTGCAGCTGCTGCGCCGCATCCTGCCGGTGGCCATCGTCGTGCTGGCGGGGGGGACGATCAGCTGGATCGTCCTGCGCAGCGTCATCTCCGACGTCGAGCGCAAGGCCGGCGCCTCGCGCGAGGTCACCCTCGAAAAGTCGCGCTTCCTCGGCCAGGACGCCCAGGGCCGCAGCTTCGTCATCGGCTTCGAGCGCGCGGTGCGGGACGGAGAGACCGGCCGCTTCCGCCTTGTGGGCCCGGCCCTGCGGCTCAATCTCGGGGGCCGCAAGGTCACCACCCTGACCGCCGACGGCGGCGTCTACGACGAGTCCGCGAAGACCGTCACCATCGGCCCCAATGTGCGGATTTCCGACGGCGGCTCCGGTTTCACCCTCGTCACGCCCGAGGCCGTGGTCGATACGGAGACGGGCGTCGTCACCGGCTCGAAGGGGGTTCAGGGCTCCGGCCCCCTTGGAACCATCAACGCTTCGTCCTATGCCATTCATGAACAGGGCGAACGGGTCGTGTTCAGCGGCTCGGGCGATAACAAGGTGCGCGGGACCATCAACCCCGCGAGGTCGGACGGATGAGCATGACCAGAACCCTGACCACGGCGGCGATCGCCCTGGCCCTCGCGGCCCTGCCCACCGTGGGCGGAACCCAGAGCTTCCAGGGCGGGCAGCCGATCATGTGGGGCGCCGACGAGGTGTCGCGCACGCCCACCGCCCTGTCCCTGCGCGGCCGCGCCGAGCTGACCCAGGGCGACAACCGCATCCGCGCCGATCGCGTCGAGGCCGCCGTCAGCGACGGAACCCTGACCCGCGTCGAGGCCACCGGCGACGTCTATTTCGTCACCCCGGACCAGACCATCCGCGGCGACCGCGCGGTCTACACCCCGGCCAATGACACCATCGTGCTCAGCGGCGACGTCATCCTGACCCAGGGCGAGAACGTCATGACCGGCGGCCGGCTGACCTACAACACCCGCACCGAGGCGGCCGAGATGGACGGCGGGGGCCAGAGCGGCCGCGTGCAGGGCGTTTTCTATCCCGAACGCGGCGGGAACTGAGCCCCGGCTCGGCCTGACCAGTGGCGCGCAAGGAACTCTCAGCCCTCAACGTCCACGACGCCGCCCCGGAACCGGCGGCGGCCGGGGCTTCGCGCCCGACCGGCCTGCGCGTCGAGCACATCGCCCGCGCCTTCGGCCAGCGGCAGGTGGTGCGCGACGTCTCCCTGAACGTCCAGCGCGGCCAGGTCGCCGGCCTGCTCGGCCCCAACGGCGCCGGCAAGACCACCTGCTTCTACATGATCACCGGCCTGATCCCGCCGGACAGCGGCCGGATCTGGCTCGACGGCGAGGACATCACCGGCCAGCCGATGTACCAGCGCGCCCGCATGGGCCTCGGCTATCTGGCGCAGGAGGCCTCGATCTTCCGCGGCATGACGGTCGAGCAGAACGTCCGCGCCGTGGTCGAACTCCACCACACGGGCCGTCAGGCCATCGCCGACGAGACCACCCGCCTGCTCGAGGAGCTGCGCATCGACCACCTGCGCCACGCCCCGGCCTCCGGCCTGTCGGGCGGCGCGCGGCGCCGCTGCTAGATCGCCCGCGCCCTGGCCGGCCGTCCGTCCTTCATGTTGCTGGACGAGCCCTTCGCCGGCATCGACCCCCTCGCCATCGCCGACATCCGCCAGGTCATCCGCTATCTGGCCGGTCAGGGCATCGGCGTCCTGATCACCGACCACAATGTCCGCGAAACGCTCGAGATCATCGACCACGCCTCGATCATCTCGGGCGGCGCCGTCCTGTTCGAGGGCAAGGCCGAGGACGTCATCCGCGACCCCGAGGTCCGGCGCGTCTATCTGGGCGACATGTACGGCTGACTACAGCCCCTCCAGGCTCAACCGCGAAATCAGCACCGCCGCCCGTTGCGACTGGCGCACCAGACTGTCCAGATCGACCCATTCCCCCTCGGCGTGCGCGCCGCCGCCAGCGATGCCCAATCCGCCCAGCGTATCGACGTCCGCGGCCACGACGCCGCTGTCGGCCGCCCCGCGCCGGGCCGGATCGAACTCCGCCCTCTCCGGCCGGCCGAGGTCGCGGGTGCC
>JAAXIW010000177.1 GCA_012270135.1 Brevundimonas sp.
CGATGGCGGCGGGGGTGCGCGCGGGCTTGCCGGGCGACCCCGTCGTCATTCCTGGTCCGGCCCTTCGTCTGCGCCCGTCGCCAAGATCCCTCATCCGTCGGCCCCGGCCGCTCCCTTCTCCCCGGGTCGGAGAAGGACAGGAGACCTCGATGCGTAACCTCCAGATCACCCTGACCGCCATCGCCCTCACCCTCGCCGCCGGTACGGCTGCGAAGGCCGAGGAAGGCATGTGGACCTTCGACAACTTCCCGATCGCCCGGGCCAACCAGACGCTGGGCACCAGCATCGACCAGGCCTGGCTGGACCGGGTGCGGCTGTCGTCGGTCAAGTTCGGCGGCTGTTCGGCGGGCATCGTCTCGGCGCAGGGGCTGGTGATGACCAACAACCACTGTGTCGCCACCTGCGTGGCCAACCTGTCGACGCAGGAGACCAATTACGCCGAGACCGGCTTCGCCCCCCGCACCCGCGAGGACGAGCTGAAATGCCCCGGCGGTTCGGCCGAGATCCTGACCGAAATCACCGATGTGACGGCGCGGCTGCACGCCGCCGGCGAGGGGCTGGACGGCCAGGCCTTTACCCGGGCGCGCGACGCCGAGGCCGGCCGTATCGAACAGGAGGCCTGCGCCGGCGACGCCAACTTCCGCTGCCAGGTCGTCAGCCTGTACCGGGGCGGCCAGTTCAAGCTCTATAAATTCCGCCGCTACACCGATGTGCGCCTGGCCTGGGCCCCCGAGGACCGCGCCGCGACGTTCGGCGGCGACCTCGATAACTTCAGCTTCCCGCGCTTCGCCATCGATGCGGCCTTCATCCGGCTCTACGAGAACGGCCAGCCGGTGGCGACGCCGACCCACTTCAAGTGGAAGGCGGACAGGCCGGTCGAGGGCACGCCGGTGTTCGTGTCGGGCAGCCCGGGTTCGACCCAGCGTCTGCTGACCCAGGACCAGCTGATGACAGTGCGGGACGTGGTCCTGCCGCTCGACCAGCTGATCGCCTCGGAGCTGCGCGGGCGGATGATCCGCTTTTCCGAAGAGAGCGAGGAGAACGCCTTCATCGCCATGGATCCGATTTCGGGCGTTGAGAACACGTACAAGCGCGGGCGCGGCCGGATGGCGGCGCTGACGGATCCGGCCTTCATGGCGCGGCGGGCGGAGGCGGAAGCCGACTTCCGCGCCCGGTACGCCGCCCGGTCGGACACCTCGGGGACTGACCCCTGGACCGCGCTGGCCGCCGTCCAGCCGGCGATGCGCGAACTCTATCCGGCCATGGCCCTGCTGGAAGGCGGCACCGGGGTCGGCACCACGGGGGCCGGCGGCGGATCGCAGCTGTTCAGCTGGGCCCGGACCCTGGTGCGCGGCGCCCAGGAGCGCGAGAAGCCCTCGGCCGAGCGCCTGCCGGAATACGCCGACAGCCGGCTGGCGGCGGTGCAGTCCAGCCTGTTCGCGGAACGGCCGGTCTATCCGTCGCTGGAGCAACTTCGGCTGGAATGGTGGCTGTCCAAGACCCGCGAATGGCTGACCGTCGACGATCCCCGCGTGCGCGGCCTGCTGAGACGCGAGTCGCCCGAGGGCCTGTCGGAGCGGCTCGTAGAGGGCACGAGCCTGGCCGATCCGGCGGTGCGCCGGGCCCTGTGGGAAGGCGGACTGGCGGCCATCGAGGCCTCCGACGATCCGATGATCCAGTACCTGCTGTCGATCCAGGACGAGACGCGCGCTGTTCGCGCCGACTGGGAAGCCCGGGTCGAGGCGCCGACCAGCCAGGCCGCCGAACGGCTGGCGGCGGCGCGGTTCGCGGCCTATGGCGACAGCGTCTATCCGGACGCCACCGGCACGCTGCGGTTGACCTATGGCCGGATCGAGGGCTCCGACGTACCGGGCCAGCGGTTCGGCGCCTTCACCACCTTCGGGGGCCTGTGGGACCGCGCCACCGGCGCCCCGCCGTTCGACGTGGCTCCGAAGCTTCTGGCGGCCAGAGACCGGATCGACCCCGACACGGTGATGAACATGGCCGTGTCCTCCGACACCATCGGCGGCTCGTCGGGCTCGCCCGTGGTCACAGAGGCCGGCGAGATCGTGGGGGCCAATTTCGACTCCACCGTCCTGACCCAGCGCAACGCCTACGGCTACGATCGCGACGTCAACCGCTCGGTGATCGTGACCACGGCGGCGGTCACGGCGGCCCTTCGCGACGTTTACGGCATGGAGCGGCTGGTGGAGGAGCTGGGGGCCGAATAGTCCCCCGGCTTCGGCCTAGATCTGGCTCATCTTCTGCCGGGCCTTGGAGAAGTACTGCCAGCCAGTCCAGAGGGTGACGATGGCCGCGATCCAGAGCAGGACGTAGGCGAAGGTCTGGAAGGGCGGCAGCCATTCGAACGGCAGGCCGAAGCCCTCCCACAGCGGCGCCAGCGCCAGTTGCAAGGCGGCGAGCGCCACCATCTGGAGCACCGTCTTCCACTTGGCCAGCAGGGTGACCGGCAGCTTCACCTTGCCGGCCACGGTTTCGCGCAGGGCCGAGACGGCGAATTCGCGGAACAGGATCAGGCCGCACGGGATGGCCGCCTGGGGCACGGACCCCCAGGCCAGCACACCGAGGATGGCGCCGGTGATCAGCACCTTGTCCGCGATCGGATCGAGGATGGCGCCCCAGCGGGTCGTGGCGTGCCAGCGCCGCGCCAGGAAGCCGTCGACCCAGTCCGTCGACGCCGCCACGATAAAGATCACGAAGGCGGTCCGGGCGAAGCGGAACTGGTCGCTGGGGCTGAGGAAGTCGGGCGGCAGGAAGGGCAGGCCCTGGGGCGCGGCCCCGGCCAGCAGCAGGAACATCACCACGCCGGCGATCAGGCGCAGGCCCGTCAGGATGTTTGGAATGGGGTTGGCGTGGTGGGTCGGGATCATGGCGGACATCCTGCTGCAACGCCGATGTGCCACGCTTCGATGCGCGAGGCGAGGCTAGAGCGGTTCGAACCGTCCGGGGCCCGAGAGGACGCGCAGGATGCCGTCGGCGATGCCGAAATGCAGACCGCTGAGCGTCAGCGTGCCGGCCGCCTCGCGCTCGGCGATCCACGGGAAGGTTCGGAGGTTGTCGAGCGACAGGCGGACCACAGCCTCCTCGGTGGCCTGCTCGACCTGATCGGCGTCGACTCCTTCGGCCACGCGCCGCACCACCGGCTCGCCCTGCGCCACCCAGGGGGCGACGAAGTCCCGGCAGATCTCGGGCGTGCCGTTGAGCATGGCGTTGACCCCGCCGCAGTGGGCGTGACCCATGACCACGATGCGCGACACGCCCAGCACCTTGACCCCGAACTCCAGCGCCGCCGAGACGCCGTGCCGGTGGCCGTCGGGCTCGTAGGGCGGCACCAGGTTGGCGACGTTGCGGACGACGAACAACTGGCCCGGGGCGGTGTCGAAGATCAGCGCCGGGTCGGCGCGGCTGTCGGAGCAGGCGACGACCAGAGTGTGCGGGCGCTGGCCCTCGGCGGCGAGCGATTCGTACTGGGCCTTCGCCTCGGCCCAGTGGCCTTCGCGGAAGCGGCGGTAACCCGAAAGCAGGGCGTCGGAGGATTCGATGGACATGGCGGGTTTCTAGAACGGGTTTACGACTTGCGGAAGAAGGCGTGGATGCGTTCAGCCAGCGGCAAATTGATCCCCTCGACCTTGACCAGATCGGCGACGGCGGCGCGGGAGACGCCCTTGGCGGAGCCGAAGGCGTGCAGCAGGGCCTTCTTGCGGCCGGGCCCGACCCCCTCGATCTCGTCGAGCGGATTGCGCTTGATGTCCATGGAGCGGCGCTTGGCGTGGGCGCCGTTGGCGAAGCGGTGCGCCTCGTCGCGCAGGCGCTGGATGTAGTAGAGCGCCGGCGACTTCAGCGGCATCATGAAGGGCGGCTTGCCCGGCATGAAGAAATGCTCCTTGCCGGCGTCGCGGTCCGGCCCCTTGGCCACGCCGACGGCGAGGATGTCGTCGAGGCCGAGATCGGCCAGGACGGCCTGGACCTCGGCCAGCTGGCCCGCCCCGCCGTCGATCAGCAACAGGTCGGGGCGCTCGACCGCCTCGCCCTCGTCCTCGTCCCTGACCAGCCGGGTGAAGCGGCGACGCATGACCTCGCGCATCATGCCGTAGTCGTCGCCCGGGGTGAGCTCTTCGCCGCGGATGTTGAACTTGCGGTACTGGTTCTTGCGGAAGCCGTCGGGACCCGCCACCACCATGCCGCCGACGGCGTTGCTGCCCGAAATGTGGGCGTTGTCGTAAATCTCGATCCGCTCGGGCCGGCTGTCGAGACCGAAGGCCTCGCAGAGCTCGTCTAGGATCTTCGACTGGGCCGAGCTCTCGGCCATCTTGCGGCCCAGCGCCTCGCGGGCATTGGTCAGGGCATGGTCGACGAGGGCCTTGCGGTCACCACGCTGGGGACGCTCGATCGTGACGACCCGGCGGCCATCGACGGCCTTGGCCTTCATCGAGAAGGCCTCCTCCAGCAACTCTTTCTCGTGCGGGACGACGTTCGAGAGGATCTGCCGGGGCACCGGCTTGTCCTCGTAGAACTGGCCGAGGAAGGCGGCGAGGATTTCCGGGTCGGTGTCGGTCTTGTCGACGCGCGGGAAATAGGCGCGGCCGCCCCAGTTCTGACCGGCGCGGTAGAAGAAGACCTGCACGCAGGCCTGACCGCCGTCGGAATGCAGGGCGAAGACGTCGGCCTCGGCCACGCTCTCGGCGGTGACCGAATTTTCCATGGCGATGGCCGAGAGGGCCCGGATGCGGTCGCGAACGCGGGCGGCCTGTTCGAAGTCCATGGCGTCGGACGCGGCCTGCATCTCCTTCGACAGCCGGCCGATGACGGCGCGTGACTTGCCGCGGAGAAACGCCTCGGCCTCGTCGACCAGACCGCCGTAGTCCTCGAGCGAGATCAGACCGGTGCAGGGGGCGGAGCAGCGCTTGATCTGATGCAGCATGCACGGCCGGGTACGGGTCTCGTAGACGCTGTCCGAACAGGAGCGGAGCAGGAAGGCCTTCTGCAGGGTGGTCAGGGTGCGGTTGACCGCCCAGGTCGAGGCGAAGGGGCCGAAATAGTCGCCCTTGATGGTGTGGGCGCCGCGATGCTTCCGGACCTGCGGCGCGCGGTGGTCGCGGCGGATCATCAGCTCGGCGAACGACTTGTCGTCGCGCAGGACCACGTTGAAGCGCGGCTTGAGCTTCTTGATGAAGTTCGATTCGAGCAGCAGGGCCTCGGTCTCGGAGGCCGTGACGACCAGCTCCATAGAGCGGGTCAGCGAGACCATCAGGCCGATGCGCTGGGTGTGGAACCGGCCCTGGGCGTACTGGAGGATGCGCTTCTTCAGCGAGCGCGCCTTGCCGACATAGAGGCAGGCCCCGTCCTCGCCGTACATGCGGTAGACGCCGGGCTTGTCGGGCGCGCGCCGGGCCTCGTCGCGGATCAGGTCGGCGGCGACCAGCGAGGGCGGGGTCCCGGCGTCGGCGTGAATCGGCTCCTCGGTCATCGGGACCGATATAGGCCTAGAATTTGCGGACCATAAGCACGCCGGCGATCACGAGGCCGATGCCAGCCACCCGGCCGAGGTTGACGGGGTGTTTCGGCATGCCCATGGCCCCGAAATGATCGAGCACCAGGCTGAGCAGCAACTGACCGGCGACCATCAGGATGATGGTGGTGGCCACGCCCAGCCGGGGCACGCCCCAAGCGGCCGCCACGACGAAGATGGCCCCATACAGCCCGCCGATCCATGCGTACCAGGGCAACGCCCGCGCCGCCGCCATGTCCGGCCGGGCCTGCAGCACGACGGCGAGCAGGCCCAGCGCCGCCGTGCCCACCGCGAACGAGACGAAGGCCGCGTTCACCGGCGATCCGACCGCGCCCATCATCTTCGCATTGGTCGGCGCCTGCAGGGCGGTGGCGGCGCCGCCGAGAACGACGGCGAGCATGGCGAGGAGGGAGGGGTTCATGGGAATCCGCTACCAGCTTGCCGCACATTCCGCACCGCCGAAAATCTCCCCCAGCCGGTCCCGCGTCGCCCGGTGCGTGTCTTCCGGCAGGTCGCTGGGGTCGAACCAGCCGGTCTCCGCGATCTCGCCGCGGCTGGTGCGGTTCCTCAGGGTGAAGCGGTCGATGCGATAGACGAGGACGTGGTCGCCCCGGAAGAAGCGCTCGTTGGAGTGGACGCTGACCAGCGTCGGCCGGCCCTCGATGACGACGCCGGCCTCCTCGCGCATCTCGCGGGCCAGCGCCTCTTCGCAGGACTGGCCGCGCTCGACGCCGCCGCCCGGCAGCCACCAGCCGTGCAGATAGGTATGTTTGACCAGCAGCACGCGGCCGTCGCCGTCCACCGCCACGCCGCGTACGCCCAGGGTCATGCCGCGGCTGATCCGCGACCAGGCGAAGAACAGCGGGCGGGTGAAGGGCTCGATGCGCGTGCGCCACGTCGTCATGGGCGGAACGATAGGGCCTGACGTCGGCTTGAACAGCCGGGCCGCGCGCTTTATTGCGGGCGCCGACACAGGAGCATCGCATGCTGGCCCTCTACATCATCCTCGGCTTCGTGGCCGTCCTCGCCGCGATCAACTTCATCGAGTTCGGCCGGGTTGACTGAGCCGTCGGCCCGACGCGGCGCCGCCCTCGTCACCGGCGGAGCCAAACGCATCGGGCGGGCCATCTGCCTTGAGCTGGCCGCCGCCGGCTTCGACATCGCCATTCACCATCGCGACTCGGTCGACGAGGCGGCCGAACTCGTCCGCAAGATCGAGGGTTCGGGGCGACGCGCCGTCAGCCTGGCCGCCGACCTCAGGGACGTGGTCGCGACGCACGACCTGATCGGGCGGGCGGCGGCGGCCCTGGGACCGCTGTCGGTGCTGGTCAACAACGCCTCGGTGTTCGAGGACGATGAGCTGGACACGATC